>NZ_JBXWSJ010000025.1:0-71153 GCF_059613365.1 Ruegeria sp. BHSA163 | reverse complement strand
CTTTCGCCGTAGCGGCAAACACATAGGTTGCGAGGATCGCGGCGGCGTGCCCAGCCGAAAGTTCAAGAAATATGCTCGGCAAGATACTCCATCGCGGCCTGAGCGCCGCCCTTCTTGTGCGCCACTCCGGCGCGCATCAAACCCATCTCGACACCACACAAAGTACCCATAAGCATTAGATCGTTGAAATCCCCAAGGTGTCCGATCCGAAATACGCGGTCTGCCACTTTGTTCAGACCAGTACCCAAAGACATATCGAAACTGTCTAAAATTTCCGCCCGCAGATGATCCGCGCCCTTGTTGTCCGGCATGAGAACGGCCGTCAGGCTGTTTGAACGTTCTTCTGCGTTGACGGCAAGTATCTCTAGCCCCCAGGTTTCTACCGCCAGTCGAGTTGAATTGGCGTGTCGCGCATGACGGGAAAAAACGGCTTCCAATCCCTCCTCTGCCAACATATCCAGCGCCTCGCGTAAGCCGTACAGCAGGGTCGTTGCTGGCGTATAAGGGAAAAAGCCCTTCTCATTGGGTCCGGCCATATCCCTCCAGTCCCAATACGACCTGCGGTCACCGCCTGCTTTGCACGCGGCCCAAGCCTTGTCTGAAATGGCATTGAAAGACAGTCCTGGGGGTAACATTAATCCTTTCTGCGAACCTGCCACTACAACATCAACGCCCCAAGCATCCGTTTGAAAATCAATAGAGCCCAGTGAGGAAATCGTATCAACCATCAGCAAAGCTGGATGACTTGCCGCGTCAATCGCAGCCCGCACCGCCGCGATGTCTGACGTAATACCAGTAGCCGTATCATTATGAACCACGCACACAGCTTTGATCTGGTGTCGGCTATCTGCAACAAGTTGAGCACCAATTGCATCAGCATTTGCACCCGTCCGCCAATCTCCTTGCATGAACACTGGATCAAATCCCAGCTTTGCGGCCATGTTCTTCCATAAAGTTGCAAATTGGCCGGTTTCATACATCAAAACCTTATCGCCGGGCGCCAGAACATTGACCAGCGCGGCTTCCCAGGCGCCTGTCCCCGAAGCGGGATAAATCACTACCCGGTTGCGCGTTTTGAATACGGTTTTCAGGTCGTCAAGCAGACTAAGACCAAGCTCTGCGAATTCAGGACCGCGGTGATCTATGACAGCCCGATGCATCGCTCGCAGAACACGGTCTGGGGTATTAGTTGGCCCAGGAATTTGAAGAAAATGACGTCCTGCTCGCATGTGCTGTGCCTTTAAAAGTTGCGCTTGCTTTCTACAAGGGTGAGGGTGAGGTCGGTGAAGGTCAAGTTTGAATGCCAGATTACAACAGATTGAAAAGTAGAGTTGAAGGTCAGGTTCTGACCTCTCGTTTTGATCGCGGGCGCTATGCCACAGATGCGTCGATCTACCAGATCATGCCGCGCGCAATACTCGTGCCAAAGACATGGGGGGATGTCGAAGCGGCACTGGACTTTGCAAAGTCAGAAGGCATTGCCATGTTGCCGCGCGGTGGCGGGACATCGCAATCAGGGCAAACTGTGAATGACGCGCTTGTGATCGATTTCAGTCGACATCTCAAAAAAGTTCTGAGTTATGACCCAGAGACCGGCCGGATAAAGGTACAGCCCGGGCTGGTCCTCGACGATCTGAACCGTCGATTAAAGGCGGACGGTTGGTGGTATCCGGTCGACGTATCCACCGCTTCTCGCGCCACCCTTGGCGGTATGGCGGCAAACAACTCCTGTGGCTCCCGTTCTATCCGTTACGGAAAGATGCAAGATAATGTCCGGAGCTTGGAGGCAATGCTTGCTAACGGCGATCTACGTCGATTTGAAAACGCGCGACCTGATCAACCTCTCGACGCCGATATGCTGGCGCTGGCTGCGCGCGAAAAGGCTGAAATTAAAGAACGCTTCCCATCAGTCCTCAGGCGCGTGGGCGGTTACAATATCGATGCGCTTTTGGGTGACAATCCGGATATGGCGCAGCTCTTGGTTGGCTCGGAAGGCACACTTGCGATCACCAAATCACTTGATCTGAGGCTATCTCCAATCTTGAGGACCAAAACGCTGGGCGTGTGCCATTTCCCTACATTTCATGCGGCAATGGATGCGGCCCAACACATTGTCAAACTTGGTCCCGTGGCCGTCGAGTTAGTCGATCACAATATGATCCGACTGGGCCGGGATATCGCGCAATTCCGTCCCATCGTCGACAGTTTCGTTCGCGGAGAACCCCAAGCTATCCTACTTGTCGAGTTTGCCGAAACACCGGAGGAAAACCGCCGCCGCCTAACGGCATTGGGCGATCTGATGGCTGAACTGGGCTATCGGTGGGACGATCCGGGTAAACATGAAGGCGGAGTCATAGAGGCAGAGGATCCGGCATTTCAGGCGCGCATCTGGGGTGTGCGCACGCAGGGATTGAACATCATGATGTCTATGCGGAGCGAGGGAAAACCGGTGTCCTTCGTAGAAGATTGCGCTGTCCCGCTGGACCATCTGGCAGATTTCACAAGTCGGCTGACGGATGTGTTCCACAAACACGGTACAGATGGGACTTGGTACGCCCATGCTTCGGTCGGGCTTTTGCATGTTCGGCCTGTCCTGAACCTGCGGCAAGACTTGGGCCTTCGCCAGTTGCGCGCTATTGCCGAAGAAGCGTTTGATCTTGTGGCCGCTTATAAGGGATCGCACTCGGGTGAGCACGGAGACGGCATTGTAAGGTCTGAATTTCACGAGCGAATGTACGGGCCGCGTATGGTGCGCATATTTGAGCAAATCAAGGATAGATTTGACCCAGACGGGATGCTGAACCCTGGCAAGATTGTTCGCGCGCCCAAGATGGATGACCGCAGCTTGATGCGTTGGCCCGAAGGCTACGCACAACAAAGCCTGACCACGGTATTTGACTGGTCGAACTGGCCGGATGGGTTGAGCGGCGCGGCCGAAATGTGCAACAACAATGGGGCCTGCCGCAAAAGCACGGGCGGGGTCATGTGCCCGTCATTTCGGGTTACAGGACTTGAAAAAGACCTTACGCGAGGCCGCGCAAACGTATTGCGTTTGGCGTTGACGGGGCAACTTGGGCCTGACGCTTTTGCATCAGATCAGATGGCGGACTCCATGCAATTGTGTGTAGGTTGCAAAGCCTGCAAATCTGAATGTCCGATGTCGGTTGACATGGCCAAAATGAAAACCGAGGTGCAAGCAGCGCGCATTGCCCAACACGGGCTCAGGTTACGCGACCGTATCATCGCCTATTTGCCGCGTTTGGCTCCGTTTGCGGCAAAGACAAGAACAATTGCAAACAATTTCAGTAGGTTTGCAAGTTTTGCAGGCTTTAGCAGAACCAGCCAACTGCCCAAGTTTCACGCTCCTTTCAAAGGAAAATCGGACGGTGACGTCCTGCTGTTCTCGGATACATTCAATTGCCACTTCGATCCTGAGACCTTGCACGCCGCGCAACGCGTGATCGAGCGTTCGGGGCGCAGTGTCGGTGTTCTGTCTGCCCCAGGACGAAGGCTATGTTGCGGGCGCACCTTCCTTTCAGCAGGTCTGACCGACAAAGCCATAGCTGAATTGAACCGCACGACGGAAGTTATTCGCGCCGCGTTGGAAAAGGGAAAAACCATAGTGGGGCTGGAACCATCGTGCACCCTGACGTTTCGCGATGAGGCGGTGAACCTTATTCCGAACTGGACCGAAGAAATGGGTGCGCAGATTTTGACCTTTGCCGAGTATGTAAAACAGAACCCGCCGGTAGGACTTGAATTGCCGGGCTTGCAGGTATTTGTGCATGGGCATTGTCATCAAAAAGCATTCGGTGTTGCACAAGAAACTGTAGACGTATTAAACGCTATTGAAGGCGCACAAGCACAGATGATTGACAGTTCGTGTTGCGGCATGGCCGGGCCTTTTGGGTATCAGACGGAAACAGAAGAGGTATCCCGTCAAATGGCTGAGTTGTCACTCGCTCCGGCGATCCGCGCGTCCTCGGAAAAATCGCTAATTGTCGCTGACGGATTTTCCTGCCGCTGCCAGATCAGAGATGTGACACACCGTAATGCAAACAGTCTTGCTGTTGTTCTGGATCAGGCTTTAACCCGATGATGGCAGCCATTGCCGATCTCATCCAGAATTTCGATCTGGTGCAATCCGCGCAACTGATCGCAATTTTTCTTTTCGCGGCAATCGTGAAAGGTTTCTTGGGTATTGGGCTGCCTGCTGCGTCAATGGCCTTTCTGACACTTGTCATGCCCCCAACCGAGGCGATTCCGCTGCTTTGGTTGTCTATTCTCGCAACAAACTCCCTGCAGTTCGCGCGCGCACCTAACAAATGGGACATTGCAAGAGAATACTGGCTTTTCGCTTTGGCGATCATGGTTTGTATCTTTGTGACTTCAATGTTTATTTCGGATTACCCCACCAGCCTTCTGACGGTCGCTATTGGCGTTGCCATGGTCCTTTTCTCGCTAAACCTGTTGCTTGGGATAAAATTAAGGATCGGCCCAGGGCGCGGCTGGCACCTGGGCTTTGGCGTGCTGTCAGGAACACTGGGCGGTATAAGCTCGATCTGGTCACCGACTGTAGCGATGTATCTGGTGGCGCGTGACGTCTCCAAAGAACGGTTCATCGGTACGACTGGCTTTTTATTTTTGGCTGGCGTGCTGCCACTGGGTGCCGGACAAGTGGTTGCCGGTATCCTCACTTTTCCGATGTTGCTGAAATCAGCACTCGCCCTCTGTGTAGTCCTAGTTGGCTTTCGAATTGGTGAGATGTTACGCGACCGGGTCAGCCAAGAACTGTTTCGCAAGGCGGTTCTCACGGCCTTTTTGTTAATGGGACTAAGGCTAATCGCAAACGGTCTTAGTTAAGGTCCGTAAAGCAAATCGTTCAGATAAAGCCGCTGAATTTTGCCGGATGGGCCCTTGGGCAGTTCATCCAGAATATGCACTTGTTCAGGTGCCTTGAACTTACCGACTCGTTCTTCGCAAAGTAATCGCAGTTCTTCACCCGTGGCAGTGGAAGCCTCGCTTAGACGCACCGCTGCTTCGACGCGTTCGCCATACTGGGCACACGGTCGCGCGAACGCAGCGGCTTCGACCACATCAGGGTGCTCATACAACGCCTCGTCTATTTCACGCGGCGCAATGTTTTCGCCCCCTTTGATGATCAGCTCTTTCAAACGCCCTGTTACAAACACATACCCATCGGCGTCCATGCGTCCTAAGTCACCTGTGCGAAGCCAATCCCCGTGAAACGCGGCTTTGGTGGCTTCGGGGTTCTTGAGATATTCCTTCATAACATTGGGGCCGCGGATCTGGATTTCGCCTTCGGCGCCGCGCGCACATTCGGTGCCGACATCATCGGCTATCCGTGCCTCATTACTGATCGCCTTACCTGCAGAACCGATTTTGTGAAGTTGGGGATCCAGCGGATTAACAAGGCATTGCGCAGCGGTTTCGGTCAGACCCAAAGACTCCACGATTGCAAGGCCGAAACGGTCCTGAAATCCGCGCTGGGTTTCAACAGCAAGCGCGGAGGAGGCCGAGCGGGCAAAACGGAGCCGCCTCTTGAGCACCGGACTAGGTTCGGCTTGGCCATGTAGCAGATGGCTGATGATCGTGGGAACAACTGAGAACCAAGTGATACCACCAGTCTCGGCCTGGTTCCAAAATTTGCTGGCCGAAAACCGCGACACCATGGCGAGCGATCCTCCGGACACCAGACTGCCGATAACCGACACGCACAACCCATTGATGTGATAAAATGGCAGGACGCCCATACCGCGATCCTGAGAGGATAACTCATGGGCCACGCTCACGGTCCATCCCCCTGCCAACAAGCTGGATTGTGTATGTACGACTCCCTTAGGACGACCCGTAGTGCCAGAGGTGTACATCAAAAGTGCATCATCGGATGCCTCAACTTCATGCAACGCTTCACTGGCACCGCTGGGCGTATAACGATGCAAATTGTCAGGACGCACCTTTCTGTACATTTCAATCTGGCTATCATGCACGAAAGCCACCCGGGCTTCGGAATGTTCCATCGCATAACCCAACGCGTCGGGACCCGCCGCGAGATTGAGCATGGTCGCGCGAAACCCACCATAGAGAGCCGCATATAGCGCCTTTACACCTTCCAACCCATTTGGGTGCATCACAGCAACGCTCTCACCCTTGGCTATACCCTGCGCGGTCAGATCACCCGCGACCTTTGCCGCATGCTCCCTTAACGCGGGCCAGTGCAAAACTTCGTCAGTTTCGGGAAATATGAAAGCAGTGCCACCTGCCTCGGCGCGCGCATCAAGCCAGTCGCGTACGGATCCGGCTGGCGGGGTATTCCTGTCGAACTTCATTGTCCTGCTGCATTCCAATACTCTTCGAAAATCTCCTCCAGACTTGGCTCGCGCGCCGGAATTTCGCGAATGATTTTCGTTGATTGCAGAAAGTGGCGATAGTTGACGTTTTCATTCACCGAGTTCCCGCCCCATGTCCCACACCCCATGCTGAGCGAAAACGGCATGCCGTTGGTGAATGATCCGCCCGTCGCAAAAGTGTGCGCCTGATTGACAATAACGCGGCTTGTGGGAATTGCATTGGCCAGTATCGCAGCTCGACTGTCCTCTGCCGAGTGAAGGCCGACTGAATGGCCCGCGCCCTGATACATCTGAATGGTGCGCGTGACCTCGACAGCGGTTTCGAAATCTGGCGCGCGGTAAAGCGCCAGTACTCGGCTTAGCTTTTCTCCAGACAAAGGATGATCGGGGCCGATGCCGGATGTTGGAACGACGATGTATTCTGTCCCCTCGGGAACATCCAAATTCAACGCAGCGATCATCTTGTCCGCATCTTGCGCGATTACAGACCTGTTCAGATGCCCACCGGGCCATAGTTTTTCGACGATTCCTTTTTCGTCATCCACGAGCGTTCCGCCTGCCCTAGCCATAGCGGAGATAAATTCGTCATAGACCGCGTCCACGACGACGACGGCATTCTCTGATGAACAGGATGTGGCGTTGTCAAAGCATTTGGACGCGCGGATTTTCTCGGCAGCATCGGCGAGGTCTGCCGTCTCATCAACTATTACGGTGACATTGCCTGCGCCTACTGCAACTGCCGGGGTTCCGGCCGTCTGGGCGCGATGCACGTTGTTCTGGCTGCCTGTCGCGACAATCATGTCGCAAAGTTCCATTAAAGTTTGGGTTTTTTCCTTGGATCCAGGCGCAGGGATCATTTGCACAAGATCCGGGTCTTCACCGATTTTGTTGAATTCAGCGTGGACATATTGGATCAACCGTTCCGCGCAGGCGACACCCTTGGGTGACGGCGCTACGACAATCGAATTGCCGCATTTCAACGCGTTAATAATGTTATTGGCAGGTGTGGCTGCAGGGTTGGTTGAAGGTACGATCGCACCGACAACACCCTTGGCCCGGGCTATTTTGGTAATCCCCGTCGAAGGATCATCCGACATGACTCCATAAGTAACCGCCCCTTGGATATCTCGCATGAGCCCAAGGGTCTTACGGTGGTTTTTGGTGATCTTGTCCGGCACATTGCCAAGGCCCGTGGTTTTTACCGCCAGTTCGGCAAGCTCTCGATTCCGCGTCGGTTCCATGATTGCCCATGCAGCGGCTTGCGCGGCTCGATCATAACGTTCCTGAGAGCCATTTGCCTCATATCGCACCTGAGCATTACGTGACCGCTTTATGATGGTTTCAACAAGGCTTTCGCTCATGCCTGCGTCCTCCTAGCGCTTACAAGCGACTTACACTGACTTTTGTGTCGTTGTAAAAGCACGGTAGATACTGGTGGCCAACGTTAAAACTCCAGCGAAGATCAAGACAGCGCAGATCGGACGCGAGAAATAAGTACCCAAATCGTAATGCACCATCTGCAAACCTTGCGCAAAGTTCTGTTCGCCGATCTTGCCAAGGATCAGCCCCAATACGATTCCGGGGATAGAAAACCCTGACCGGCGAAGCAAATATCCAATGATACCAGCAAGAAACATCACCATTACGTCCAAAACCAGTCCACGGCTGATGTAGGCTCCGACAGTTGCCAGGATCAATATCAACGGAGCCAGGAACTGAAATGGAATTTTCAAAAGGTTGAGAATCGTCTTTGTCTCGACCAGCCCAATTATCAAGATCGAAAGATTGGCATAGAACATGGCTGCGAAAACGATCCAGATTAGGTCCGGCGACATCATGAACACTAAAGGTCCTGGCTGAAGGTCGTGCATCTGGAAAACCGCGACCATCATCGCAGTAAGCGCTCCGCCCGGAAGACCCAACGCCAGAAGCGGGATCATTGCTGCGCCCGTTGCTGCGTTGTTCGCCGTTTCCGCCGAAATAACGCCTTCTAGCTTTCCTTTGCCGAACTCTTCTTGGTTTTTCGACCATCGCACAGCTTCGCCATAGCTCATGAAGGCCGCCAAAGTTGCACCGATGCCAGGCAAGATTCCGCAGAAAAAGCCGACAACAATTGATCGTAATACTGCAATCTTGTGCATCCAAAGCTCAAGAAACGACGGAAACGACATGCTGACCTTTGGCGCCTTGTACTTGCCGCTTGCCTTCTTTTCGGCCTGCACAAAAATCTCGGAGACAGCGAAAAACCCCAATATTGCAGGCACGAAGGCAATGCCAGCAGCCAAATCTGTCAGACCAAAATTATAGCGATTGATGCCACCCACTGGATCTTGTCCGATTGTGGCTATCAAAAGTCCGATTAGGACCGACATCCAACCCTTCCAAATGGTGCGCGCACCAACCGATGAAGCGACAGCCAGACCGAAAAAGACCAGCGCGAAGATCTCTGGCGGGCCGATATTGCGGATCGCCCAGTTCGCAAGCGGCTCCGTAGCCGCCATCATAACCAAGGCTGAAGCAACCCCACCGATGGCAGAACAAAGCACAGCGGCACCAACCGCTTTCCCAGATTGTCCTTTTTGGGTCATGGGATAGCCGTCAAAGGCGGTTGGCGCATTCTCCGGTGCACCGGGAATGTTGAAAAGTATTGCAGTGATAGCGCCGCCATAGGTCCCGGTGCAGTAGATAACGGCAAAAAGCATCACCCCTTGAGCTGGCTCAAGCCCCGCCGTGAAAGGTAGAAGGATAGCCGCCAAGGTAAGCATGCTGACGCCCGGGATGGCGCCAAAAAGCATACCTCCGATGACACCGAAGACGAAGATACCAATGGTAAACGGGTCACCAAAAAGCGCTGAGGTTCCGGCCAGAAAGTTCTCGATCATTGTCTGGTCACAGCCCCTGTAGCTTGGCGTTCATTGTGAGGACCCATGCACTGAAATCATAGAAGGGCGAAGTGTTGCCTTGCGGCAAGGGCGCGTTAAGGATCACCAGAAACAGTCCAATGAAGAGGACATAGATGACAAAAGTCATTACCAAGATGGCTCTCCATCTACGCTCTCCGAAAAGCCAGATAATGGCCGCAATAAAAAATGGTGCGCTGAAATATATGCCCACCGGCTTCAAAAGCCAGGCAAAGAGGAAGGGAGTCAATAGAACGGCAAACATGCGAAGGACTGTGCCCGGTTCGCTGAAGTCAGCCTCGTCGTCACTTTGACCGATCGTACCTTGCGCGGCCGAGCCGTTTTTGTACTGAAACCAGATATTGCCCAACGTCGCGATCAGCAAAAGCCCGATTACTACGCGTGGCCAAGCGGTAGCTCCAAAACGATAAATCTCAATCGGCTGATTGAATTCGAAGGAAAAGGCATAAAAAATCACGACAACCAGCAGAAAAATTACCGCCTCTATCACGTGGGTGCGCGTCAAACGTCCCAATGTTCCTACCCCTAATTCGCGTGAAAAGGCGCGGCACCCATAGGCACCACGCCATTAGTATTATATGCGACTTACTTCACATCCAGGCCCATGGCCTTGTAGACGTCGCGATATTGATCAATTGAGCGCGTGATCAACTGTTCAGAGCCTTCTGTATCGCGATAGCTATCGATCACAGTCATGAATTTGCTCTCGTTGAAGGCCTGATAGCTGTCCTCGCAATAAGCGCGTTGGAACGCCCACTGAAGCCATTCCACGTTCTCTGCAGGAGCATCCGCGTGGACATAGAAGCCACGGAAGCGCAGCAAAGGATCAAAATCCATCCCCATCTCGCGATGCGTGGGTACGTCTGCAAAGACCTCTGGACGCTCATCAAAGATTGTCAGTATCGGCTTGAACTGACCTGCATCCAGAAAGTTGCGCACGTCGCCTGGTTGCTCAAAAAGTGCGTCAACCTGACCACCAAGCAAAGCCCCGTAGCGCGGCGCACCTTTGTCGAAAGAAATCTGTTGGATCGACATTCCAGTGGCATCAGTGATGAATTTCATCGTCACTCGTTCCATGGAACCTTCTTTGGAAACGTTGGCGATCGTGGCCTTACCGTCCTGCGCCTTAACCCACTCAACAAAGGAGGGCCAATCGGTAAAGCGCGTTTCGTCTGCGCGGATATAAACCTGCGAGAACGTAACCTGGCTGGTTACCAATGGGATTAGGTCCACTGCGGGGTTCGGCACAGACGAGTCGAGGGCATGGGCTGACGACGCGTCGTCGATATGCTCCAAAACATTGTATCCGTCTGCAGGCGACGCCATGTAGGCGGTCATGCCAACAGTGCCCGATCCCCCTGGTTTGTGGTCGCGATTGATAGGGACACCAGTCAGTTCTGTTACTGCCTCGGCCATAGCCGCGGCAACCTGGCCTGAACCACCTGCGGGGCCGTATGGTACAACCATGGTCAGAGCGCGCTCTGGGAAACCGCCCGGTTTTTCCATCGTAGCTTCACTGCGCTTGCATTCGAACGCAAACGCTGTACCACCAGCAGCAAGCGTGGCGACAAAAAAAGTCACCCCAAATAGTCTTTTCATGTTTTCCTCCCTTACGAGCACTTCATTTTATTGTTTGCTCGTAGCTTGTGTACGGTCTCACGATCACCTTGGATTGGTAAAGTTCTAGCATAGCCCGTGCGAGGAAATTGGTATTGGACAAGATTTGATCTGTCTAGAAATATATAAAATCTCAAATATAAAGATTTTATCCACGTCGCCTTACTTGCCAGACGAGCGGGCACCCATTTAAATGCCGCATCATTTGTTCAAGCGGACACGAAGAATACATTTGCCGCTGCTCTGCAACCGGATCGCGGCCTACCGTTTAATCATCCACGACCTAGTCTCATTTGCGATCAGGCTTGTTCAATCCAACATACTTTTTTGTTTCGAGTTATGGGACGAGCTTCTTTACGAACAAAGTTACCAGTTCAATTTTTCCAGACAGTTATTGGGTCATCAAAAATGTGAAAAAAATTTATTTTTGACAAATGGTTACGTTGCTATGCTAACGATAAATTCACTTGTAAAAATAGCAGACTTCACACATGAATAACGGGGATCATAATTATATTTGAAGCTTCCACATAGCGCAGCTTAAACTGTCATCCGATGAATTCCCTCGAATAGCTGTGGTTTTGACCTTTATTGAGTAATACTTGGTTTCGTACCGCCCGCAGAACTCTCTTCGATCCACTGCCTCGCCACCGGCGTTTGATAGCGTTCCGTCGGAATAAACCTCCGTCTCACACGAGATATTTGCACTAGCACCAAGTGCTAGTGCAAATTGAAGCGCTCAAATTTAACTGGAAATACCGTCGGTACACGTGCGCGCAGCTTCGACCGCCGCACTAACGCCAGTCAGGTCTACTTTGACCGGTTGGTTGGTTTTCTTTGGGAAGGCCGTCAGTGTCCCTTCCTGCATAATGGCATTCACCATGTTGTCGTCTTTGATAACAAAGTAGGCGCCTTTGTAGTCGCCACGCAGGTCTTTGCTTTTCATCCCACGGGCTTTGCCGTCGAACACAAACCCGTTGACGTCAATTTCGACCTTTTGTTTGTTTTTGATGTCAACATCCGCCAAAGTGAATACTCCAATGTACGCGTGCTTTTTATTCTTGGTAAGGCCGATCTGGACCGCGTTGCCAAAGTCATCTGTACGCTCAATCAAGCAAGCCTGACGCTCTGCATCGATGAAAACATTCCAACCTTCGACGGGATCGCCGTACGGCGCAAAGCCATCCTCAGCGCCGGGAATAGGATCCGATGCAAAAGCCGGTACGGCGAAGGTAGCCGCCGCAATAAAGGTAACTGCTGTGAATGGAACTAGTTTCATTTGTACCTCCCATTAAATCAGATTGAACAATGGTAGTTATTCTGAACATTTTCGAAATCCAGTAAAACCAGTTCTCATCGAAGTCGTCGAACAAGCTAATTACCGCCACTTCGAAATTTGCTGGTTTTTTTAAAGCTGCATTATCAGCAGAGCGGGCGCAGACGAATATTTCGGGAATGGCTGCATCGAACCCAATGCGGACACCGCCGGGCTCTGGAACGCAGTCATTCACTTTTAGCAACATGACCTGGCTTTTGCGACACGATCAAAATCAGCGCCTTTAGTTGTCAAGCGATCGATTTGATTATTGTACAATGCACGGCACAAGCCTCAGGCTACAAAGTAGGACGTTATTTCTCCCACTCCTTTGACAAAATGAGTTTGCGCTTCCGCATTTGGCAGATGGTCGCCCAGCGCATCTTTAGTTTGTGCTGAGATGTGGATGTGCCCCGACCTTCCTGTGGCCTCGAGACGGCTCGCAAGGTTCACGGTTTCGCCCCAAACATCATAAATTGAACGCTTTCGCCCAATAAGACCGGCAATAACTGGCCCGGAATGGACGCCTATGCGGATTTGCAGCCCCGCGCTACTTATTGTGCTGTCAGACATTGTCCTGAGAATGTCACGTGCAAAGCTTATGGCCGCGTGCGCGTGGTCCTTACGATGCAAAGGAATACCCGACGCCGCCATGTAGGCATCCCCAATTGTCTTAATCTTTTCGATACCGTGCATGGTGGCGAGATCATCAAAAGCAGTAAACAATCTAGACAATTCCAGAATTAAATCGCCGGCGTCCATGCGGGCCACCAGCGGCGTAAATTCTACAATATCTGCGAATATTATGGTTGCGCCGACGAAGCGATCTGCGATGTTTGTTTCGCCATCGTTTAGTCGTTTAATAACGGGCGCGGGCAGCATCGAGTGTAGCAACTTGTCTGCCCTGTCACGTTCGTATTTGATCTCATTTGTAAACGCTAATTCTTTAGCGCGCCAGCGACTACGTTCCAAGCATGCGTCCACGCGCGCGTGCAGCAAAACTGGGTCGATAGGTTTTGGTAAATAGTCCTCTGCGCCGACACTGATGCATTTGGCGATAGCGTCAGTCTCGTTGAGACCTGAAACCATAACCACGGGTATTTCCCGCCAAGACGGATCCTCTTTCATTCTTTCGAGGACGTCGATGCCATTCACCTCAGGCATAAGAATATCCAACAAAACAAGGTCGAATCCTTCGCGCATCAGGGACTTGTAAGTTTCCCTAGCAGACCCGACCGACCGCACACTGTGTCCTCGACGTTCCAACAACCGGGTCAGAATTTCGCGATTGGCCGCCTCGTCATCAATCACCAAGATGTGGCCAGTCAGGATTTCGCGACCGACTTCCGGGGCCGTAAGACTGCGTTCAAGACTGGCTGCAATTTCCTCGTCCTTGTTGCTCCGCTCTGCGTTATTCTGAATGTCTGACCCATTAATGGTCACGTCGATCTGGAGTGCCAGCCTACGCGCTTCGTTCAGGATAGCGTTTATGTCTCTACAAGCGGAAGGTTCGAGATCTACCTCGAAATCATCCAGCACCATTTCCGAATAGCCAATTATCGCATTGATCGGCGAGCGGAAATCATGCCGCAATTTCGCCTGAGCATCTTTGTCGGCAGAAATTTGGTGCACACCTTTCCCCAAAACTTCGACCATCTGAACAAGATTGCTTGCTGCGACACCGATCTTTTGCAAATCCTCCAGCGCGGCCTCTGGACCAGTTCTACGCACTTCTTCGATCAGCAGGTTATGAAACCCTACGATCGCCTCCGATGGCCCCTTGAGGTTCTGGGAAATGCTTGTGGCCAGTGCCAACTTGTCCTTTCGGTTTTTTGCAACCATGCCTCGCTACCTGTCCAGCAGTTTTTCGATTATTTCCAGCAAACCAGGAAGTTCAATCGGCTTGGTATAGAAATCATCGCAACCTGCATCCATGGCCTTGTCGCGATCACTCTGCATCGCGTGCGCAGTCAATGCGACAACTGGGATAGTTTTGGTATCCGGGTTAGCTTTTATCTTTCTTGTCGCCTCCCACCCGTCAATTACCGGCAGGCTTATGTCCATTAATATTAGATCCGGTTTGTCCGATAGAGCTTGTTCAACGCCGGCCCGGCCATCGCGGGCCGATACAGTTTGATAGCCTTTTCTCTGCAAGCGGCGCGACAGCATATCGAGGTTCATATCGTTATCTTCCACAATAAGTATCTTTGCCATCGCCTTAATCTTTCCGACTCATGAATAAACTTGTAGCTGGCGCTTCAGTGCAGCAAGTAGATCACCTCGACCCGTATCACCTTTTCGGATGACTTCCCCAGAATGGGCTTTTAACCAATCCAGTTCATCCCGCGTCAGGTCCTTAGACGTCGCTACAATCACCGGTAAATCTGCAAGTCCGTCGGTAGAGCGAACTGTCTTCAGTACATCGAAACCGTCCACATTGGGCATCATAATGTCCAATACCATCAAAGTCGGCCTTTTAGATTTCAATTGGCTAAGCGCGCCCTGACCGTCCGCCGCTTCGCGTACTGTCCAACCATTGCGCGTTAAAATACGGCGAAACAGGTTTCGCGTTGACATATCGTCGTCAACAATCAGCACATCCTTGTCGCGCCCCGAGGCGATTGCTTCCAGCGCTGCAATCAGACGCGTTGGATCTATCGGTTTAATCAAATGCTCGATAGCGCCAAAGGCAAGGCCCATGTCGCGATCCGCGACAATCGTGGCTAGAACAACTGGAATCTCGCAAAGCTTCGAGTCCGCCTTGAGTTCCTTCAACATGGACCAACCGTCGCGTTCAGGCATGATAACATCCAGTATAATGACGTCAGGCCGTTGCATTCGCGCGACTTCCATGCCCGCTGTTGCGTTCGGGGCTGTCAAAACTTCATAACCTTCCTCACGAACGATTTGGGCAACTGCGTTCCTTGCGTCTTCTTTATCATCCACGATCAGCACTCGGCCCAAAGCTGTTTCGGATGAGGCTTCGCTGTGATCGTCAACCAAGGTGGAAACGGTCTCGTAGCGCGCCGGGATTTCAAAAGAGAAGGTCGATCCAACACCCTCTTTGCTACTAACTGTAATGTGTCCACCCATCATACGCGTAAATTCCTGTGCAATCGCGAGACCGAGTCCGGTGCCTCCGAAATTCCGCGTAGTAGACTGATCAGCTTGTACGAACGCTTGGAAAAGCTTGTCGCTTTGCTCTGCAGTCATTCCGATACCTTCGTCTCGCACCGAAAACCGAAAGAAATCCGTGTCGTTTTTCCGGGTTTTGGAGACAAGAAGCTCAATCTTACCGCTTTCGGTGAACTTTGCCGCGTTGGACAACAGGTTGAAGAGGTTCTGCCGAAGCTTAGTTTTGTCGGTTTCAATCTCGTCATTATCTTCAAGATCTATAGAGAGAACCAGTTCATTGCTGTTCTTGCTCACCAAGGGCACCACGGTAGAAGCGACTTCGTCCAACAAGGGTCGGAGAGCAAAACGTTCCGGGTACATATCCATTTTACCGGCTTCGATCTTGGATAGATCAAGAACGTCGTTGATGAGCGAGAGTAGGTGTCGCCCAGAAGCCATTATCTTCTCCAGGTCATCAGTCGCTGTCTGGAACCCCATATCTTGTGCGTCTTCGGACAACATTTCGCTGTAGCCGATGATTGCGTTCAATGGTGTGCGCAGCTCATGGCTCATGGAAGCTAGAAACTGGCTTTTTGCTGAGCTGGAAGCGACAGCCTGTGCATTGGCCTCTTCAAGTTGTTCCTGTTTGGACTTTAGGTCGGATATGTCGCTATAGACGGCGACTGTACCTCTGTCGGGTGTCCGGCGTTTCGACACCTGAATCCAAGCGCCACCCAGTAATACTTCCTGGCGATCGCCATCTGGACGGCGATGTCGTGCAATCCGCTCGTGAACCCACTCTTCATCAGGTACACCGTCGGTATCAACCGATTTTCGTTTTAGTTGTAGCCGCAAGATGTCTTCGAACCGAGTGCCCGGCACAAGAATGTCGTCCACATGTGCGAAAATGCTACGGAACCGATCATTGAAGAGCACGAGCTGGTCTTCATTGTCAAACAGCGCAAATCCATCTGGAATTGTTTCAATTGCCGTCAGGATTGTATTGCGCTGCGCACGTGCCTCTTCTTCTAATGCGCGTCGCTTTTCCTGACTGTCGCGCAGCGCCCTCAGAGCTTGGGACATCCGACCTAGCTCATCAGTGCCTTCAGGTGGCAGGTCCACATCTCTTTCACCCCGGATCAAGCCTGAAATCGCAACGTTGATTGCATTCAGAGGCACAACGATCGACCTTAGAGCACGCCAAGTAAGGAGTGCTCCCATAATCACAATGACAATACACGCGATGATCGCTCGGTTCATCGCAGCCTTGGCGGCGACAGTTGCTTCGTTTCTGGTCCGGTCGGCACTTTCAGATAGGTCTTCGACCAGTTGCGTCAGCGTTTTGTCGACTTCATCACTAGCCACTCGGGCTTGTGCAAGTAAAGTATTTCCCAGCACTCTGTTGCCATCGGTATAAGCATCGGCCGCCTGCATGGAAGTTTCGAAATAGGAATTTGCCTGCTCTTGCACGTTTGCCGCGGAATCTGGCGCAAAAGCGGCAAGTTGTTCGAGACTGCTTTTGAGCTTCGTGCTTGCTTCATTGGCGCGACGTTCCGACAGGGTCAGCAAACTGACAGAAAGGTCAGTTAACCAGTACCTCATTTCCCCAAAATGACGGTCTGCCTGGCCAGCTACTTCCAGTCGGTGAAACTCAATGTTGGCGTCTTGTATGCGGGCTTGATTAAGCGCTAGATCGTAGACCATTACGATGGTGCTAACAACCAATGCAGCCAACAATAACGCAGACAATGAACCAATGCGCACCGGAATAGTGTTTTTGGACACCCACCCCCAACCGTCGCTTACACCAGATTTTTGTTTCATTTAAAAAGCGTTATACTAATTGCGCCGGCAAGATCGCCAAGTTGTCCACCTTCCTTGGGAAAACCGGTCACATCCGTTTCGCCCGCTGGCGATCCGTGGCATGAGAGACAAGACTGGGAGTAGTATTCTGGGATAAGCATACGGAACGCGGGCTTCCCAGAAACTTCAGTTTCTTCGAAAAACGATTGCCCTTCAGCCCAAGAAGAATCCTTGAACTTTTCTTCGATCACTGAGTTTTCCCAAGTGTCGGGGCGAGCCATGCGATTGCGGACAAGTTCTGAGGGCGCCGTTACCTTAACCATAGCAGACGTGCCGATCTCACCTGCGAACTGTTCATTTACCAACCGCGCAAAAACCGCTGGAATAAATCCTTTGAAAGCCACTCCCTCGGCATTTATCAGCTCTTGGTTTGCGTCGATTACCGTGACCATAGCGTTAAGCTGCGTCTCGGTAAGTTTACGCTCCAATGGGTCCAATCCATCATGCAGCGGTTGTTCGCCATTAGCGTTCAAGTAGGCCTGGATAACTTTCTCGTAAAACACGTCACCGGAAAGCCCTTTGTCTGTGACATTAGGATCGTTGATTAATTCCTGGCTGTTCGACACCACACTTCTGCCGGCTCGTAACACAGCCGCAAGTCGGTTGCCTGTCTCAATTTCTTCTGCGGTTTGCGCTGCAACACCATCCGCACCAAGCGTGCAGAATGCACTTGAAATAACTGCTGCTGTTATAATCAGATTTTTCAATAGACCAACGCCTCCACGTAAAGTCGAGTGCCGTGACAATAAGCTGGCCTAGCAAAAAATCTCCAAACTGTCAGAGGAATTCGAACCGGCTGGAATTGCGCCGCCAAAAATTGATTATTTTAAGTGATTGGTTAGCCGGAAAATTTACTGTGTGCGTATCAGACAATTTTGTCCGCAATGTAAGAGATCAGCTAATCTGTGCGTCTATCTCGGGTTCAAAGCGGTCATTTGCTTCGGAGCGCTGCAAGGCGAATGGCCGCAAATGAACACAATAATCAACATACTCAAGCTTGTGGTCATGATCGGAATCCGTAAAACGCCGCTCACGAAATCAACTCGTGAACGGCGTATCTTTACGACTGACCGATCTTCCTGTTTGGGATGGTCGGTAATTTGAATTGCCTTACCCTCTTAGGCGGTGATGCAAGATGATTGGAACAGCAAGTTCTTCCTCATCGCTCAAGTGACGCTGAAGAAAGGCTTCGATGACCTCAGAAGTGCGATGCAATGCTCCAACCTCTGAACGAGCCTGAGCCTCGTCCAGATGGATAAGCTTTATTGCACGATTGGCCATCCGTGTGTACTCTTCAAGAACGAGATCGAGATCTGCATGGTCCTTTTCCAGCACTTCTAACCCAGCGTCAAACCGAGGATCAGCAGCAGCAAGCTCGGGGAAGTAATTTCTATCTTCCCAGCCATGATGTCCATGTAAGTTTCCGACAAGAGCGTTGCCATAGTATGACAGGCGCGCTGCGTACTCATCGGGTGGCACGTCTTTTTCAAGATAGCTTTCTGCATCGACCCGCACCAACTCGGCAAGGCGCCTGAACATCTGATGGGCTCCTAGCCAGTGACGAGTTTTTTCCTTGAACCCAGGATGAGATTCCCAGCTGTCGCGGGGATACTTGTCGAGCAAGAACTGCAACTCGCCCGGCATGTCTGCTGTGCGGATATTGTAAGTATCAAGCATGAGCTTACTCCTTTCCGCAGTAATTTGTGTGCTAAGATTTCAATTCGTTAGACCCAATGCTGCACAACTGATGTCCATCTTTGCACATCTTCCAAACCAATTGATTTTCCCTGTTGCTGCTTAAGTCGGCCAATCCTCGTGCAGATCGCCATTGAATCAAGCTAACTAAACGCACACAAAAACCTGCCTCGCCCCAAACAAGTCGTTTTCATCGATCCAATGCGGCCAATATGCGAGCATCGCGTTCGTATGGGTCCTCGCGAAAATGAACAACCCCGTCTTCGACCCAAGCGGTCCAATATGTCAAAAGAACTGGCATTGGTTTTGGTAGGTTAACGCGCGTTGTCTTTCCACTATCCAAAATGGATTGCATCTTTTTTCGGTTCCAGCCGGGTTCTCCCTCCATCAGAAGGCTTGCGAATTCGAAGGGATACTCCAAGCGAACG
Source organism: Ruegeria sp. BHSA163 (assembly GCF_059613365.1). Lineage (NCBI taxonomy): Bacteria > Pseudomonadati > Pseudomonadota > Alphaproteobacteria > Rhodobacterales > Roseobacteraceae > Ruegeria > Ruegeria sp. BHSA163. The sequence continues at coordinate 51,829 of NZ_JBXWSJ010000025.1, read as the reverse complement.
CAGCCGGAACTAAGGTTCCTTTCGTTTCGATCAAACAGACTACGGTCGTTCGTATCATGTAAGTACACCGCGTATTTGTTGGGAAACATGAACTTTACCAAACCCAACGCATTGTTTGGGCCCGGTTGTTGGACAAGTGTGACGCCGGGGTTTTTCGCCGCCCAGTTTACTGCGTTGACTGGAATTGTTTGCCCGTCCTTGTTTCGAACCACATAGTTGTTGCGTGCAAGATACGCTGGATCCTTGCGAATGCGAGAAAGTTTATCTTTCCGAAATATCGAGGCGGGAACGGTCCAGGTCGGATTGAACTCCATGTATTCAATTTCATCTCGGAATACCGGTGTCTTTCGGTACGCTGACCCTGTGATTGATCTGGTGGTCCAAAGCGTCCCATCAGACTTGACTAAGTAAGTACGGGCCCCCGCAATATTAACCAGAACGAAATCATCGTTGAGCTCCCGCATAAGCCAACGACCTCTCTCAAGGCTCAGGCGCAGCTTGTTAACGCGATCTTCCACAGGTTTGTTGAGGGAGGTAAATGTTTTGCCGCCAATAACCCCATCTGCTTCCAACCCGTGTCGGTTTTGAAATGTTCTGACCTGTTGCAGCAGGCTATCGTCGTAAACCCATGCCGGGTTTGAGCTACCTTGGCTAAGTTCCGAAACCTCGTTTGCTCCGTCGTAACCCTCTGCCCGTAGTCTTTCGCGCAATTTTGCAACAGCTGGGTCCACCATTCCTGGCTTCAAAACTTTTTCATCGGGAACAATCGCCCAACCGCCCTGCATTGCTATTGCTTTGTATTTGCTTAGTGCCTCAACAAGCATTTCATACTGCGCGTTGTCGATGTCTATGCGTTCGATTAGGGCGCTAAATCCATCCCCTTGAAGGAATTGACTCAAAACGACGGCCGGATCTTTTTGGATAACCGGTTTGGAAAAGTTCCAATCATCGTCCAATGCGTTTGGGTCGACTTTTCCGAACACCAAATGATGGACAAGTTTAACAGCAGCATCTGTTGCGATAATGTCGAATACAGCTTGATCGTAGGCGTTGCCACCTTTGGTGGCGTTAAATGCGACTCGAAGCTCTTCGAGTTCAAAGTCATCTGGTCTGAAGCCCTGGTCCACCGCTCCGTCCAGCTCGGTAAAGAGTTCGTCTACCAATTCGTCGCGTGTCCACGCAGGGGTAAAGTCCCTTTCTTCATAGAAACGCGGCACAAGAACCGCGGCATCCAAGCTTTTGCTGTCTGGCAGCGTGTCACTTGAATCCAAACCCTTTCCTAGAAGCGCTGCAATCTGTTCGGAAACTTGGTCCGCAGAACTAAAGCTGGGACACAAAATCAGTATCGCGGTTAGCGCACTTGCGGCCACAGAACAAATGTATCCCACCATCACCTCCTACGACGTCACCCTATATATTGCTTTTCAGGTGTAGAGTAACGCAATATACGGTATATTCAAATCGCAATTAACAGATTTCAAGTGTAGGATCTGAAATGTGGGGAGGACGCTCGCGGTTAAACCAAATCCGTGTCCGGCTGAAGGCAGCATTGTTTCGCATTTCGTGTCTCTTCCAGATCTACAACCTTTCCTGACCGCCAATGGTTGGAAAGCCCGTAGAGCGCTCAACCAAGATGTCTTGGCGTGTAACCGCATTCAGCCCAAGGCGGACGTTCTCTAGATGTCAGCGAGTTCCGCAAATAGGCCGCCACATCAATCAGGTCTCGACTGGAGCGTAACTACCGTCTTTGCGGTGAACCTCTCTGCCTGTGAGGGGCGGATTGAAAACGCAGATTAGCCTAAGGTCTGCGTCTAAGGCTTGTACCAAATGTCTGTCGTTTTGATCCAATGCGTATAATGTGAAGCGCTCCAGCGAGTACCATTTCTCTTCGTCAAACCGCCTAATTTGGCCCCTGCCTTGGATGCAGTAACAAGCTTCCAAGTGATGGATGTATTCAAGTTCAAGTACGGCATCTTTTTCGATAATTGTGTCAGTCATCGAAAATCCCAGGCCGTCAGACGCCAACAATAGCCGTCTGCTTTTCCATCCCGGGCCAGCGACGTCCCGCTCTGTACCAACGACATCCTCAAGAGATCTTACGATCATGCATTTACCTTTCTTAAGTCACCGAACCGCACGATTCATGCCTCCATCTGACAGGATGTTCTGCCCGTTAATATACCGCGCTCCTTCCGAAGCAAGGAAGACGCAAGCTTGGCCAATCTCGGCGAACGTTGCCGGGCGTTGAGCAGGGATAGATCGTCTTGCCAGGTCCGACAAATTCACGTTCTCGCAAAAGCCTGGCATCAGGTTGTTCATATTGATGTTGTGGCGGGCGTATCGATCGCCGAATAGCTTGGCAAAACTGTGCAGTGCGCCTCGAAGCATGCTCATCGGATAGGGCGCGCGCGGCTCAACTGTGTTCATAGACGAGATGTTCACAAATGAACCGCCACCTTGTTCAATCATGATCGGGGTCACGATACGTGCCAGCTTGACGACGTTTAGAACATACATGTCGAGGCTTTCGTGCCATAGCTCATCCGGCAACTCCAACAATGGTCCATCAAAATCCGGATCAAAGCCGACCGTTTTGATGGCTTCTGGTACGCTGCCACCATGGCCCATATTGCTAACGACTGCATCGATCCTCCCGTACTCCTTGAGTGTGGCGTCTACCATTGCTTGTAAATCGGCGGTGTCGAGGACCGAACCTTGGTGTCCAATCCCGCCCAATTCCTTCGCCAATTCTTTGGATCGCGTCGACGGGGACATCAGCGAGACCTTGTAGCCCGCTTTTGCCATCTCGATGGCGCACCCTTTTCCAATGCCCTGGCCAGTTCCGGTCATCAGGGCCACTCTGAGATCAGCCATTTGATTGTCTCCGCTATAATATTTCTGCCTAATATTTACCAAGATATGCGGGTTGTATGATGCCATGAAAAGCTATGCAGCACATAGGTATTGGATAAACAAACACCATATGAGGAACATCCGTCATCTTCGAGCATTCAAAGCTTTCAAAGCAACTGCATCGCGCTTGAACGTCCGCAAAGCAACCCGCACAACAGTTCCCAGGCAGAACGAAATTTTCCCGAAGCTTTGAGACTATTGAGCTTTTTTTCGTCTCAAATGATGGTTAAAGCATCGATCCATTACCATTTTCCGTCGGCTCGAAAAGGGTTAAAGCAATCGCGGTGTCAAGCCACGCGTCCACGGCATTCCCGCCGCTTCCTAGCACGGACAGCCCACCCTGTGCCGCCTATTGCGAAGAGGTCGCCACTTCATTGTCAGCAATTATTGCAGACCGTCGCGAAGCGTATGGGTTTCCCTGAGAAACTTCATTCTGTTTGATACCAAGATGGCGCAACTCAGAAGGTTAGCCGCGATCGTCTTGACCAACTATTTGGTCCAGACAGTGCGGCTGAAACATTTTGGACCTGCAAGAGGGTCCGCTTTGCGCGCGAGGCTGTCATTCAACAAATTCTTGCAAGCGTCTGTATTGAAAACAAACCGGAGATCCCACGGGTCTGGCTTATTTGACCATCGCGTGAGTTAGTTTAAGAATCTGAGGCACCTAATAGTCCAGTTACGCTTTTCTTTGTTGATTGTGTTACACTGCACCACGAACAACATGAAAGTGTTTGGTTAGACGTTGTAATGACCTTTATCAGGTTTCGCCGCAAAACATTAATATTTGTTACAATCGCGCTCTGGTTCATTATTGCAAATTCCGCAAGATCGGAGCCTGAACGAGTCGCGCTTGTCATTGGCAATGGAAATTATAACCACGTAGCAAATTTACCCAATGCACAAAACGATGCGAGCGACATCTCTTCTGCTCTCTCTAGGATTGGTTTCGACGTTGATTATAGCCTTGACCTAGATTTCCGAGGAATGCGGGTTGCCCTCAGAGACTTTGCGAAAAGAGCTGAAAACGCTGACATTGCGCTGATTTATTTTGCCGGGCACGGAATAGAAATAGACGGTGTAAACTACATAATCCCTGTGAATGCAGAGCTGCAAAGCGACAAGGATGTTAGTTTTGAAGCAATTCGATTGGACACCGTAGTCACTTCGCTTTCCTCATCTGAGGGCCTCAAGATCGTGTTGGTAGACGCATGCCGTAACAATCCATTCTTGAGCACTATGACCAGAACAAACAGCACGCGTTCGATCGGCAGCGGATTGGGGCGCATTGATCCGAGTGGAGTTCTGGTCAGTTACGCTGCTAAGGGCGGGACCTTGGCTTTAGATGGAGAGGGTAGAAATAGCCCTTATGCGGAAGCTTTACTTCAACACATTGAAGAGCCGGGGCTGGAACTTGGTAAAATGTTTCGAAAGGTTCGAGATACGGTTTTCGAACTTACAGAAGGTTACCAGGAACCGTTCACCTATGGGTCTCTGCCAAGCGAAGACATTTTTCTTGTTCCTGCGATTGCCTCGAAACAAAACGCTGATCTTTTGGCGGAGGCTTTCGCAAAAGCAGATCGCTCTCAATCACTGGCGGATTGGAACATCTTTCTGGAACGTTTTGCCAACGAACATGATCATCCGCTTTATGAGCTCGGGAAGCTTCGGCAAGCGGCGCTTTCCCAACTTGATGCGCGTAAAACCAACGACAATCGCCGCCCGAATGCCTTAACTGACGAGTTGACGTTGTTTGCTGCCGCCGAAAGCCTGGACTTCCCTCGTGCGTGGGCACTCTACTTTGATCGCTATCCTAACGGCGCCATGGCCAAGAGTGCAAAACTTCAAGAGAATGTGAGTTTTTTGAATGCCCTGCGGGACCGGGTTTGGGGTCGCTATCGCAATTTAAATGGCGGTAATGCCTTAACCCAAGAAATGCTCCAAACCGCGATGGAAATGATCGATTTAGATGAAGGGCAAGTAACGCGCATACAAAATGCGCTGACATATGGAAGAATTGGCTTTGTTGGTATTGACGGAAAATACGGGCCGAAAACGCGCAATGGAATAGAGAAATTTCAAGAACGCAGATCGCTTCCGGTAAGCGGACTACCCACCCGGGCAACCCTTTACGCGTTGACGCAAACCGGTGGATGGGGGTCAAGCGGTCGACTTGAGTATGATGCGTCGATTTTCCCTACATCCGGACCGTTGGCGCGAGTTTTGGACCCTCAAGCAGTTGCCCTGCTAGAGCAAGACCACCGGTTGGACCGAGTTTTGTCAGTGTTTCCGGGTCGAGAGATTATTTATGGCTATTTCCAAGGTCGGCTGTATGTCGCAACAAATCTTGGAACAACGATAGGGTCATCTGATTTGAGGGTTTTGGAAGAGAAAACAGAAGGATCCCTGATAGAAATTGATAGCCGCGAGGAAGAAGAATTCATTCGGGAACTGGTTAGATTCGACCAGAAACTTTGGGGCACGACCTCGATCCGAAACAACAAAGGACCCGCAATTGGTTTGCAGCAAAAGCAAGGAAATTGGCTTTGGCGGTCGGGGCGCGAGTTGGAGTATACGAATTGGGCGCCAGGGCAGCCGGAGCGGGTGCTTGAAGCCTCGCCTTTGGACGAAAGCTATGGTCGTTTGGTTCCTTTAGAACGTACAGGAGGCAACAACACCAGAGTGGAACGCATAGGCTGGGCGACGACATCCAATCTACCTCCGACAATAATTCTGGAGATCGAATAATTGTGTCCCCTCACTCGATTATAGAAATGCGACTACATGAAAGAAGAGAGGCTTATTTTTGGATTGCGGTGGGACCTTCAATGAATTGATGATTACTCGACCTCAAAACCAATGGCTTGGAAAGTCATCGAAGGACGGGTCCAGTTTGCAAGGTCGACACTAACTGCAACTCACCCGATTAAATCGGATAGAACCGAATACTGCGTACTTTCTTTATCATTGCGTGAGTTCGGCCCGTAACGTTCTCAAACTTTAAAACTAACAGAATTTTTGCATGCGCTGTTCAAACAAGCATCCAGATGTCCTATAGTAGGCAGAAGATCACAAACAGTAATTTGAAGACCAAATTCTCTCAGCCACTTCCTGATTAATTTAAACCAAGAACTTGGTAACGCGGGAACAATTTCACTGAACCAAAAACCAACACTGCGGAGCGAGAAAGCGATATGATCCGAAGGAATAGCCAATGAAGAAATGGGCGTATTTTGGTGTTGCAGTGTTGGTTTCAGCTTGCGGCACTGCTCCGCAGGCTCCTTTAGTCACTGACGAAGACGGTCAAACTGTTATCCAAATCAACACCAGTGGGTTGACCTGCTACAACTCTGGCTGCCTGGAAATAAATCCAGCTGGTAGTGTTCGGGCTGTGGGGTACAAAAGAACACGTATTCCCAGCGGAATAAATGTCAGTGACGGGACCGTAACACCTGAGGAATTTCGGCGCTTGCGCGAAGCGGCCATGTTGGCCGGCGGTGTTGGTTCTGGCAGCGACCGGTAACAAAGGTCCTGTTTTTCGTAATAAGGCGGAATGCTCTGAACGCTCGCCTTTGGCGCTAATCTCCAACTGAATACTGTTTGCGTGTTATTTGACCTGACCTATCGTTCCGGACTTTTCGCTAGCACGGTTGGGACATTGCGAGTTTTGCGACTTCTATTGATCGCAATCGCGCCCATGACAATAGCGCAGGCAATGGCCTGCGGGGCTGTGATTGCCTCGCCAAAAGCTAGAAAACCAACGGCAAACATGGTTGGTAACTCAATACTACCAACCACTGCAGATTGAGAAGCACCGATCACCGGCGCGCAAACCGTGTAGATGAGCTGAGGAACTAGTGCCGTTACAAGGCCAATTCCTACGATCAAAAGCCAGTCAGAGCGATCCTGCGGGAGTAATTCAGCTGCGTCTGCAGTCAAAACCAGCGGTGCAAGACCGAGAACGGCCCCAAGGGAAACTGCAGCCATACGCGCAAGCGGCGTGATACGGGATAATCTATGCACCAACACGCAAATCCCAAAGCCGAAGCCCAACGGAGCCGCTAGGGCGATCAACAGCGTGGGTAAAAGCTGAATGGGAATAGACGCAGGCGAACCAGCTATGACCGCTGCCAACACAATCAAACTGGAGGCTAGCAGCGAACGCCGCGTGGGCGCATCAGCAAACAATGCCCATGCAATGGCCAGCGTGAAAACCGGATATGTCATATAGAGGACTCCCACGGTCGAAGCAGGCAATGTCTCCAGCGCCTTCACATAACCAATCCAACCAAGTCCCATTACCGCTCCAGCCGAAAGGCCCCAAGCAATCTCTCGCCAAGATTCTTTTTGCGAAAAGAGTGCGGGCAGAAGCAGGGTTGCTGCTACAACGTAGCGATAAAATGCGACTGCATAGGGAGCGACACCCTGTTCGGTCAGCCCCCTACTAAAGTATGGAACCAGTCCGAAACAGATTGATGCAAAAAGAACGCCAAAAATCGCCAGCGTATAAGGAATGGAAGAGGGTGTTTGCATCGATCTAGTGGTCATGCGTCTTAGCTATCACGCACCTGCAATTCTGTCGCTGGAGATTTATCGAGCAGCGGTTAGCCCCACAGACGGGACGTTCAACATTTTTTGAATGGCTGCTTCTGGTGACAGCGGAAATTGCCCAAGAGAGAGCCTAACAACCACTATGCGGACCAAACGGACTAGTTGTTCGATATTTTGAACGTCTCATTTTTCGGTTTTTTTAACCTCGGGGCGGAATTCCCTGTCGCATCTCAAGGCGCCCCAAGTGTCACCTGTGTTCTTCTTTACGCTTGAACTCCACGAGATTGCAGGCTTGGTTAGGGAGTACGTATTTCGATTTAATTTTCTTCGAAATTCTCAGATAATTTTAAGTTTTCCTTGCAAGAAATGCGAAATACGCAGTTTACTCCTAAAAAACTTGCGATTCGGAGAAGTCAGTGGGTGAGACCAAGTTTGAATTGATGGCAGAAAATGGCGGCATTCGCTCGCCTTCTGACACACTGAACAGCAAAATCATCGCGATCCTTGAAGAAGACGGTCGCACGCCATTTTCTGAAATCGCGCATACGCTAGGGGTCTCTGAAGGTACCATTCGCAACCGTGTCAGCGCGCTACGCGATGCAAACATGCTGCGCATTGTTGCCATCGCTGACCCGGTCGCGCGCGAATATAGGACCGACGCGATCCTTGGATTGAAGGTTGCGCCCGGGGTTGCTCCGGCTCAGGTCGCCGATCGCTTTCAGCACGACCAGCGTGTCGTATTTGCGCTCTGGGTCGCAGGCAGTTTTGATCTGATCTTGGAAATCGTCAGCGACGATGCGGACGCCCTGCAGCGATTTCTGGAGGACGAAATCCATTCGGCTTCAGATATCTCCCATGTTGAGGTGATGATGGGGATGAAAAACTTCAAAAATCAATTCTTGCTCAAACGGGACTGGAGGCCTGAAAATGGGTAAGCTAAACAAGACGCTGGCATATTTTCAGGACGGTTCGCGTCCCGCACATGGGTTGCCGCCTTCTGCCTATCGCAGCAAGGCTTTCTGGAAGAAGGAGCGCAAAACCGTTCTATTTAGAAACTGGGTTTGCGTCGCGGCCGCACACGAGCTCAAGTTTCCAGGAGACGTGGTACCTGTTGCACTGGCCGAGCAACCTTTGATTTTGGTGCGAAACCGACAGAACGAAATCGCCGCTTTCCATAACGTATGCCGCCACCGTTGCATGACGCTTGTCGAAAAGCCGCAGAATGTAGGCAAGCTGATCCGCTGCCCATACCATGCGTGGGCCTATGATCTGGACGGGCGCCTGAAAGCGTCACCCCATTTCGGTGGCACAGACACCCACGAAGCCAATGGTTTCGACAAATCGCAAAATGGTCTCGTTCCAGTACGAACGAGGGTTTGGCAGGATTGGGTTTTCGTGAATCTCAGCGGCGATGCACCAGACTTTGAAGATTATGCTGCGTCCCTGATAGCACGGCTGGAAGGAATTGATTTCTGTAAACTTACGCATATTGGCACCCTCGACTTCGGAGTGATCGACACCAATTGGAAACTGATCATGGAGAACTTTATTGAGCCCTACCATGTGCAGGTCGTCCATTCCTCGACCACCGATCAGCCATTGAAAGATCACTACACAATCGTAGACGGCAATTGCCTTGGCAGCGCGGTAGACTTGGCAGAGGAATCGGGTACTTCAGGATCGCTTGGCGTCAGTTCGCGCTACCTAACACTTTATCCCAACTTCATTCTTGGTCGTTACTTCCCTGACCAAATGGGCGTCTATCTGAACATCCCCATTGGACCCAATCAGATGATGCAAAAACGGTACCTGTATACAACCGAGGGGCAAAACCTGTCGGAGGATGAAGTAGATAGCCTGAAAAACCTCTGGTGGGATGTTCACAAAGAAGATCACGAAATGGTTGAGCGCATGTGGCGCGGACGCGCATCGGAATTTGCAGCTGACGGTGGAGTTCTATCGCCGGTCTGGGAAGACAGCGTTCGCGCGTTTCAAGAAATGATCGTGGCCGATGTCACGAAATCAAAAGGAGCGTGACAATTGACCGGAATCACTAGCGGCTTTCGTCTTGCACATACAATGCTGCGGGTTATGAATACCGATAAATCGCTTGAGTTCTACTGCGGCATACTGGGTATGAAGGTGCAACGACGCACCGATTACCCCGAGGGAAAGTTCACCAATACCTTCATCGGATATGGTCCGGAAGCAGAGTTTCCCTGTTTGGAACTCACCTGCAATTGGGACCAGATCGAGCCTTACGAAAAGGGCAACGGCTGGGGCCACATCTGCATTGAGACACCAGACGTCTACAAGGCTTGCGATGACCTTGCGGCGGCAGGGGTAAAGATCACTCGTCCACCAGGGCCGATGAAGAACGGCACTCGAGTCATTGCATTCTGTGAAGATCCTGATGGTTACAAGGTTGAACTCAATGAAAGCATTACAAAACATCTGGCTGCGGAGGTAACTTGATGGGCGACAAACCACAGTTGATGAAATGGGATATGGTCGAAGACCGCTACAACCAAATCGGCGACAAGGAAAGTGACACCTACATTAAGCCAATGGTCACAAGCGCGTTTTCCAAAAGCATGTGTGGCGGCATCAATGTCCTGAAGAATATCAAAGTGCCGTGGGATCTGACCTGCGATGAGATTATCTACTGCCTCGAAGGTACTTTTCGCCTGGTCTGCGGTGGCGAGGAGTACATCTGCAACCGAGGCGATGTACTCTTCGTTCCGAAAGACAACCACATCTCCTACGAGGCTGATGACCGCTGCGTGATTTTCTATGCCGCCTATCCTCACAACTGGAAACAACTGGCGGGCCTCACCCATGTCCCGGGTATTGACCCCGATGACTTCGTGCCGGGCTGATTCAGCAAAGGGAAAGAAAATATGGGCAAGATCTATTTTGAAAGTTTCGCCGAGGCAGTGGACCGCAATCGACCGCGCATTGCCGAGGTAAAGCAAGAACTAGAAAACGCAGGCGTCAAATACGTGATGGCCGCATGGATCGACCTGCACGGCATTCCGAAGACCAAGCCTGTGCCGATGAGCGATTTCGAACCACTCTGCCTCGGCAAGGGGCCGCAATTCGCGGTGCATTCGATTTCTTACGTTCCCGAACTTAGCCCGGCAGACAGTGACCAGGTCGTCGTGCCCGATCTCGATGCCGTGTACATCTGCCCATGGGACAAAGAAACCGCAATCATATTTGCCGATTTGTACTGGGAAGACGCGCCCTATAATGTCTGTCCCCGTCAAGCGCTGAAACGCGCGATGCAAGAAGCCGCGACAGAAGGGTACTCAGGATTTGCCGGTGTTGAACCTGAATTCATCGTCATGGCCTATGACGAAGAGGGGCGACCGGTGAAAGCTTTCGACGACGATCCGGCCGTCGGCGTTCGACCACGCCGACAAGCGTTTGGCTATGATGTCGAGTATTCCATCGATTCAATGCCATTTCTCAAAGAGATGATCGATATCATCGAAGGCCTCGGATGGAACCTGCACGACGTCGTGGCTGAGGGTGCGTACTCCCAATTCGAACTTGATTTCCACTACACTAACATGCTCGAGATGTCCGACAGGCTCGTCTTCTTGCGTATTGTATTAAAGGAGATCGCCAAGCAGCACGGAATGTTTGTTACCTTCATGCCGAAGCCCACCGTGGGCGATTGGCGCTCAGGTGCACATATCAATATTTCCATGCAACACGAAAGCCGCCCGGGTCAGAACATTTTCGAGACCGAAGACGGCAGCGACTGGACCAACGAAAGCCGCTGGGCCGTCGGGGGGCTAATGGCCCACGCCGAGGCGCTAACAGCGATCACCTGTCCAACTGTCAATTCCTATAATGGACTGGTGCCGCGGGTTGGTGGTTTCGAAGGTGGCACCGTAACCTGGGCACCTACGAACATTACTTACGGCTATAACAATCGCTCTGCCCAATTCCGCCTGCCACAAAGCCGCCACTGCATTGAGAACCGCGCCGCTGACATGACAATGAACGTTTACTTGGCAATGGCGATGACGCTGTCTTGTGCAGTCGAGGGGATCAAAGGAAAAATCGATCCAGGGGCCCCTACCGATTTCGATCTCTATGACAAAACGGAATCTGAACTCGCCGACCTTGGCATTCGACGTCTGCCACGCACGCTGTTCAATGCGATTGAGGCACTCAAGACAGATGAGATCGCTGAGCGAGTTATGGGTCCAGTCATGCGAAAATCTTACATCGAGTATAAAAACGACGAATGGGAGAGATATCATCAGGCCGTGACGGATTGGGAGGTGCAGGAATACCTGCGCCTTTACTAAAATGGGTCACAAGACGTTCCATTTGGGCGACCTGCCACTGACGGGAAGTGGCACTCTGCGTGATGCGCAGCTTGCCTATCAAACGTATGGTGAGCTTTCGCCCAAAGGCGACAACGTGATTGTAATGCCGACCTTCTACACCGGTTCCCACAAGCGCAACGAAGGTTTCTTCGGTGCAGAGCGCGCACTAGACCCAGCGCGACATTATATTATCTCTATCAACCTGTTCGGCGGGGGACTATCAACATCGCCCAGCAATTCGTCCGCACAGCAAGGCGCAGCTTTCCCGGCAGTCTCGTTTCAGGACAACATCCGTGCTCAGCATATCTTGCTGACGCAGGAATTGGGCATAAAGCAGATCGCTTTGGTCCTAGGGTGGTCCATGGCGGGATGCCAAGCTTACCACTGGGCAGTGCAGTATCCGGACATGGTGCGCGCGATTTTGCCCTTCTGTGCTTCTGCAAAAACTTCGCCTCATAATTTTGTGTTTCTCGAAGGCGTCAAGGCGGCGCTTTGCGCTGATCCGGTTTGGAACAAGGGGCGTTATACGGAACAACCTACTGAAGGTTTAAAGGCTTTTGGGCGCGTCTACGCAGGTTGGGCATTTTCCCAAGCTTTTTATCGCAACGGACTCTACCGAGATATCGGCTACGAAAGCATAGGTAAATTGCTGGACGATTGGGCGGAAGACCATGCAACGAACTGGGACGCAAACGACCTTCTTTGCAAACTCGCAACGTGGCAGTTTGGTGACGTCAGCGCCGGACCAGAATTCAAGGGCGACTTAAAGGCAGCGCTTGGTTCGATCCGTGCGCGCACGATATTGATGCCATGCAACCAGGACCTTTATTTCCCACCGGAGGACAACGCGATCGAGGCCGAGCTGATCCCGCGTGCAGATCTACGACCCGTGACATCGGACTTCGGGCATTGTGCCGCCAACCCAGGCAACGACGCCTATTTCCAAAGAATGCTTGACGAAAGTATCTCGGATTTATTGGCTGCGTAGCCTTAAACCGGTCATTCGGACAATCCGCAGAAAATCCGCTTTGGGGTCAATACAGCCATCTGAATAAGGTAGTCGAATGTTCCCACTAAACCCGAAGTAGGCCTGGTCTCGACCTGTAAGGGCTAATGCAAGTTAAAAAACTAACAGAAGATCGAATCCGTTATTGTTCAACATGGCCGACGGATGATTAAGCCGTGACTAGACACTTTAGCTCAAGATTGAATCAGTTCGAAGCCGCGGCTTTCTCCATTGCTCTTGCAGCTAGATTTCTGTCCCCGAGTTCCTCGGTCATTTCAAAAACCATTCGCGTTACCCGCCATTCTCCTTCTAGTTCTTCTACATCCCAATGATATTTTCCGATTGGTCGCCAAATCTCATTCCCTATCCAGTGTCGACCATCAACTGATGCAGTCGCAGTCGCAGATGTGCCGGAGATTTCGACAGTCACCTGACCAAGCTCATGCCATGTGGCGTCAAATCCAGGAACAATGCCGCGCCACGCGGCCATGAGATCCTTCGGCGTCATCTTTGCCGGCTCACCGCCCCACAGACTGGTGTAATCGATAGTGACCAAAGGTGCGAATGCAGCTTCGGCTATTTCGTATGCGGCTCTGTCTACAGCCAGTGGAATGGACGAAACCAAAGTGATAATTTGAGCCGTATCAGGGTCGACCTTTCCAGCGGGATCTTGTTCTGCTTGCGCGGCGGATAAGGACATGGTCGTGGCAATAGCAGCGTTGGTCAGCATGCGTTTCATATTTTCTTTCCTTAGGAAAATGATTGCGAAAGGGCGTCCGGCGCGACAACGCCGGATCCTACTTGCTTAGCTGTCGTTATTGTCTGTGATGTTGAAATGTTCGGCCATCACGTCTGCAGCGCGAGTGACGTCCTCCGGATTATCATAAAAGTCGAACTGGGTGACGTTCTCCAACATTTCCAGGGTCGCGTCGCCTAAATACGACTGCAGGAAAGTCTGTACTCCTTGAGGGATCGCTGCTGCTTCCGAGTGAACGACTGCAAGAGGTTGAGTCAAACCGGTTGCGTGATCGGCGGGATAATATGTCAACCAATCTTCCCAGCCTGAATTGTTCCACTTATTGTCATAGGCAGGGATCGCACCACGATCTTCTTCATAGTAGTAACCACCAATAGGCATTAAAACGCCTTCCGCGCCTTCAGGCCCGGCTGCCGGTATAATCTGACCCCCAGCAGAGTCAGCAGCACGGCTTACTTCTATCAATCCAGCGACACCTGCGGCACCGCCATAGACAGCTTCTACGATTTCTTTGTTCTGAAGCCACGGTGCGACAAGACCGATGCGTTGTACCAAATCATTGCCGGAAACCGCATCAACCATATAACCCGCAGACGCGCAGATACCCAGGCCGTTTATTCGGGTGGCGTCTACTTCCGGTAAAGACGCAACAAATTCAAAAGCAGCCCGAATATCTGAGGACTTGGCCGATGGGCTTTCGACAAATCGGACATTATTAGGAAGATCACCCGATTTACCCCAGCCCCGAAAATCAAAGGTAAAGGCGGCAAAGCCGCGCTCTACCATTTCTTTGGCATACACACGAGGCATTTGTTCCTCGACCGATGTCCATGCGCCGGTGACAACGACCATGGGTAACGATGAACCTTCATACCCTTCCGGAAGATACAGAGTTCCGGTAAGCGTCTGGCCCTCATTAGTGAACGTCACACTGCGGGTTTCAATCTGTGCAATGGCAGATGTTGAGGCCATCAACGCTGCTGCCGTTGTTGTTGCGAACATCTTCATGGCATTTTCTCCTGCTTTTCATCTTTGTGGGGTTTTCCCGATGAATTGAGAGATATCTCAACAGAAGTCAGCGTTCTTGAAAGGTCTTGCTCAGTTTTTGAAGATTCTTGTTTTTAGTACGGTATCTCTCAAGCGACGCGCGCTGCCCGATAAACACGAGGGGACTGACCTGTCACTTGTTTAAAGCTTCGCGAGAAATGCGACTGATCGGCAAAGCCGCAATCTAGTGCGATACTACCAAGAGGACGTGCGGTGTCGTCCATCATCTTGATCGCCTGCTCCACTCTATAGGCCAGTACATATTGCATTGGCGTTGTGCCCACGGTTTCCTTGAACACACGGCTAAAGTGAGATGGCGACATCCCCACCTCACGTGCAAGTTCATCCAGTACGATCGTTTGGTCAAGCCGTTCGCGGATGAAGCGTAAAACACGATTATAGTGAGAAGAAGTGAAACGGGCACTCAGCGCGACCGCTTCGTGGCGACGTTTTCCATAGCGTTGTAAAAGCTTTACGAGAAGAACACGGCTCATTGCTTCATACATAACGCCTGACGTTATGTCATCGTTTTCCAGCGCATCGCGCAGGATAACCCCTGCTGTGCACAGATCGGCGTCTTTAAAAAGTGGCGTGTCCTGAAACTGTTGCGGGTCCAGTAACATCGATAACTCGGTGTGCGCAAAGCGTTCCACTTTGACTGGGTCCAAAGTGACAACAATCACATCTGACTTATCGAACCAACGCCAACCCGATCGCATGCCGGCGGGCGTTACAACGATCTCGTTTTTATGGAAAACAAAGTCATGGAGTTTGCCATCTCGAGTGTTCTGAACTCGATGCGGGCGTGACTGCAGGTTCAAGAGAACATGGTGCTCGGTGTAAACATTCTCAGGCATTCTATCCGGCGCAGCCTGAAAATAACGCAAGGACATCAAGCCAGCAGCAGACACATGTTCCAGTTCGTCACTATTAAGCAAGGGTAACGAAGGATATATATCTTGGTAGCGGCGTGGCAATTTGCTCCTCCTTTGAAAAGGATTAGCAGTTTGGCAGGAAATGCCAAAATTGAAACTAAAACGTATCGCAGCAAAGTCCCGCAGAGTGGTCCCGTGACGCGTTTCCGCGAATGACCTCGTTTAGTCCGTAGCAGACCTTGAGCGAGAGTTCCGCGCCATTGCAATAATCAACACGAGAATTGATCCTCTTGCGGATCCAATAGGCGATGCATAGCACCAATATCCGGCGCCTATTCTTCGACAATTCCTACAGCAAGACCTTCCGTGAAGCTCAGGGCTACTCTGTCTCCCGCGCTAAGCTGTTCGACAAACTCTCGACCAACTTCCGTTTCAACCTCGATCATTTGTTCTGTGCCGCTGCTGTCCGTCACAGTTGCAACAGAGCTCGCCTCATCGAAGGAAACAAAAGTCAGAATTAAGGTGACCATCGTTCCGGCAGCCACGCCCGGTGTTGATCCCTCTGAAGCCCGGCCTTCCAATTCAACCATACTGTCAACCTCGCCAGGGAATGCCATGCTTGCAGCTATACCCAGTGTGTACACCGCTTTGACGGTATCGCCTTCTTCAATTTGGTCGAAGTTTACGACTTCCGGACCTGCAAGAATGGTCTCTTCTTCGCCTGTATCTGCGTTTTGCAGCACGATGAGCCGAGTGTCTGGATCGACCGACTTAACTGTCGCATCAGCTTCGATGGTCACGCTGCGCTCAGCTGTTTGAGCAAAACTGAGGGCTGGTAAAATCAAGAAAAATGCAGACGCAAGAAGTTTAATTAGCATGTCTTCTCCTAATGAGATTCATGGTGGAAGTTTGTACAGTCGCTCGCAGCTTCGCAGGATAGCTAAACGTTGCCACACCACTTCGCAGTTTGAAAGATGTTTGTCAGCCGGCATCACCAAAGAACGAAGTCCTTGAGCTTGAGATTTCCGCCAGATAGCGAAAACGTAATCTGGAGCGACTGGGTGGACAACGCTAGAGTTTCCCTATTGCAGGCAATGACGACATTGGGCGCTGGTCAATGCCGTTGCGATGAAGGGTCCGACTGCTGGGTTAAATGGGCGAGGTTTTGCAATAACAAGACCCGATTAGAGATCAGTGACAGCATTTGCAAAGACCATTACCCCCAAGACCGCCAGCACAATTGCAACTATCAATTTACTGTATTTTTCCATCAACTCGCTCAACCCAAGAAAAATTCGCTCCGCACGCTCCCCAAGCGTCAAAGAAAAAGCGAAAGGCATTGCCAAACCAAGGCTCGAAACGGCGACGAAAAATGCCAGCGCAACCAGCTGGGACACTGGGGCATAAGTTGCGGCGGCAATCGTCAATGCACCCGAAACAAAGAGTGCTGCATTCTTAGGGTTGAGGGTCGCAAGACCTGCTCCAAGCGCAAACGCCTTTACTGGTTGCAAGCTTTCCAATGCGGCCATCCATTCCGGTGGCCCATTTTCTTTTGATGAACTGAGGCTAACGAACTTTCGTGCGGCCAGTGCGACGAGGCATAGACCAAGTAAAAGACGACACCAAACCACCCACGCCGCGGGAGGTTGCCGGTTTGGGGTGCTGATATCCGATATCGCTATGGCTAATGACCCAACGAACATCGCTCCAACTGCCCAACCTCCAAGAAACGCATTGTGTGCGCTGCGTTCTGGCCTGCGTATCAGGAACAGCGACACGCTTATCAGCGGCAGCGTCGCAAGAACAATGCCAACAGCGATTGGTGATGCTTCGATAAACGCAGCGAACATGTTTTCTCCGCGAGGCGCGGCCTAATTGAAGACCAATGCTTTTACCGGCAGTAATATGGCCTGGGCGCGCAAGACAATTGCATTTGCAATTCCCATTCCGTCGACGATCCGTGCGACGAAAGCTGATAGCCCAGTGATTTCGCCGGCCTCGATTTCTTTCGCGCGGCTGGTATAGGCAACGCCAACACAAGCACTGCCCGGTGGGATATCTTCTAAATGTTTTGGGAAAATTGGCGCCAGGAAGGCCGTTACTGTCCCGGGACGAGCTCGATCCTGTTGATCCAGCAGCGCGTCCCCAGGTCGAAATTGCCCAGCAGCAATCGCGCTTTGCACTTCGTCCACCACCATAGGGATTATGGTCAAGGGCTTGGAAGCACAAGTAATTTCAACCAACATTCCGGGTCTGAGTACGCTTGCTGAAATTTGACCAAATGCCGCAATAAAACGCCCTTGTCCCGTGACCTCAGGCACCAAAATGCCAGCAGGACGTAAAATTGGGTTAACAATGTCGCCTGACTTCAAGAGAAATTGAGTGACAGTCCCATCTACCTCTGCGAAAACAGTTGACTTTGATATTTCGTTTTCTGCCTCACTAAGAGCAGCACGCGCGCTTTCAAGCTGCGCTGGAAGGAGTGTTGTCTGGCGCAGTTTGGCACCGTCGAGCGCCGCAAATGCGGCCGCACGCTGGCTTTGCGCGCCTGAAACGGCTGTTTGCAGTCGTTCCAATTCCTGCTCGCTTACGACGGTGTCGTTGCGCTCTGCGAGTTCAAGACGTCGCTCCAAGTCATTTTCGGCCTGAGCTAGATCTGCCTCGGTCGCCTCGACAAGTGCCGCGGCGCCCGCTACTTCCGTTGCGGCCAAACCCAAGGCTGCCTCAACCTCTTCGATACGACGTTGAGCGGTTACTGCTGCCGCCTCTTGCCGCATGGTATCCAATCTAAAAATGGGGTCACCGGCTTTGACTGCCGCGTTATTGGCCACGTAAACTTCCGAGACGCGGCCTCCACGGTCGGAGAGAATAGTTACAGTACGAAACGCGGCTGAAATGTTTCGAGTAGACGGGTGGAAATAAAAGATCACAGTTATCAACGTGACGGCCAAAATAGCACAAGCGGTCAAACCCCATCGCAATTCATACCACACGTTGAAAAGAGTTATTTCGTGACCCCACCTCTTGCCCTGTTTGTAACGCCTGTAAAGGTAATCAGGGACAATTGTGATTAGCGCAGAGAACACCAACTCAAGCATCGTCATTCTCCGAGAGGTCGATTTCGGTCTTGAGTGGGAAAATCTCATGCAAAGGCACCGCCGCAATTAAAATTGCTGCGATCCAAAAAGCATTGTTCAGAGTGAACAGGGAGATTAAGCCTAGCACACCTACAAGCTGCATTTGAACCTTGTGGGCACCTGCTGCCATACGGTCGGGAATTGCCTGAACGGTAAAATAGAGCGCGCCGAAACCCAGCAGTATTAAAACGAGCAACACGCCGACAACGATCAGAAACCCGTCGGTCTCGCCCGGAGGTGTTACCCAAAATGGCAGCGCTGCAATCGCCTCATCAGAAATAGAGCTGTTCATTTGAACCTCATGTTTCTTAATGATCTGCTACAAGGATAACCGATTGAAATCAAAAAGATCAATCTCGCACGAGACTGCGAAGAAAGTTCGTAACAATCTAAGTCGACCAACAACCGATCTGGAGTATCTAATAATTGAGCTTTCGCTGCCTTCCAACAAAGAGAAAGTAGATTAATGAGGCCGCTGTGAGTCTAAGGCGGACATTCATCCAAACATCGCTAGCATCTGTTTTGCGAACATAGCTGCCGTCGGTTGCACCACTTCATGCTTGGTCCGCACGAACGGTCGCCTAGCGTAAACACCGACTTTTGACCCTTACTTTCGCTGACTCATGGTCCCAGAGGCAAGTTTGGCAGCCACGTCCATGTCGGACAAGTCCACGCTTCAGAACTGTCTGGGCTTTGTTTGTTTGAGATTTGCGCGGCCGAAGGGCACAATCAAATGATAAAGCGGAGAGCAAACATGCCCTACGAACCTCAAGACGTAGTAACGACCGAAGAAGAACTGCGAACAATCGTGCCCAACCCGCCTAGTGGAACGCAGGACGTCAAAATAATTGACCATATAGACAAGCACTGCCGAGTCTGGATCGAACGATCACCGTTTCTTGTTTTAGCAACATCGGACTCGACAGGTCGGCTCGATTGTTCGCCTAAAGGCGACCCGGCTGGCTTTGTTAAGGTTATCGACGAAAAAACTCTCGCGATCCCGGATCGCCCCGGCAACCGCCGCTTTGATGGGTTCATCAATATTATGCAAACCGGTCGCGTTGGACTCATCTTTTTCGTTCCAAACCGCAATGAAACAGTTCGTGTGAATGGCACTGCACAAGTGGTACGGGATCAGCCTTTATTAGAAAGTATGGCAATCAATGGCCGAGTACCGGAACTGGCGGTTCTCGTAAGCGTGGAAGAAGCCTTTTATCACTGCGGTAAGGCAATAATTCGGGCGGCGTTGTGGGCTCCCGAAAAGGCGGTGCCAATTGACGGATTGCCAACATATGCGGAAGCCAATGTCGATCATACGGGGCGCGATTATTCATTGGAACAAGTTACGAAGTGGTTCGATGACAATGAAAAATATCGTCTTTACGACGATTGATAGCATTTCCATTAATGGTCGTGCCAGCAAGATGCGTCATTAAAAAGGTTTTTTGGCTGACTAACATGCGAAAAGGGCGTCCTTCTCGCAATCAGAGCAAATACGACTGGCGAGAAGAGTAGATGGCATGCAATTGCGGGTTCCCGACTCAAACATCGGGCCGAATCAGTTTCATCAATACCGGACGGTTTCATGGCAAGCTTCGATGCCACGTTCTTTCACCAGGTCCTCTAAAATTCGAAGCAATAGTGAGAACCCGACGTGCAGCATCGCAGCCAGGCGAATGTTCCCGGAACTGGTTTCGAAGTAATTGAAGGGTGATCGTTTCGTTCGTCGGTTTAAGCTTCAAAAGCCCCTGCCCGCCTCAACACAAGTTCTTCCGACAAGACTGTATCGTGGCCGCAGAGAATTGGAACTTTCATAGACACTGATGGAATTACGGCACTGCGCTTGAAGCGGGTAAATACGCGATGGTGCTGGTTGATCGAGATAGTTTCAGCCAGATCCTATCAGAATACCCGCACCAAGAACCAGTCCGCCTCCCACAACCACTTGTAACGTCGCGCGCCAGAATGGAGTATCCATAAACCGGTTTTGTATCCAAGCGATTGCCCAGAGCTCAAGAAAAACCACAATGATTGCGATCGTGGTCGCTGTCCAGAAGTCTGGGATAAGATACGGCAAGGCATGCCCAAGTCCACCAACTGCGGTCATAACGCCGGACGCAACCCCTCGTTTGATCGGGCTCCCGCGACCCGATAGCTGACCATCATCCGAAGCGGCTTCTGTAAAGCCCATAGAGATCCCAGCGCCGATACTGGCAGCAACTCCAACGAGAAAGGTGGTCCAGGGGTCCTTTGTGGCAAATGCTGTGGCGAAGATCGGCGCCAGCGTCGAAACTGATCCGTCCATCAGGCCAGCAAGCCCCGGTTGCACCCAAGTCAGAATGAATTGTCGTTTCGCTCTAAAATTTTCCTCATCAAGGGCCTGAGGGGTAAGATGAGCTTCGGCGAGCGCGGCTGCGCTGGTTTCATGCGCTGCTTCTGCCGCCGCGAGGTCACCTAGCAGTTTCCGCGTGTCCGCGTCCTTCGCTCGTTTCGCCGCTGCAAGGTAGAAATTTTGCGCCTGGATCTCCATGTCTTCGGCAATCTGTCTAATCCGTTCCAGCGGTAGGTGCTCGGACAACCATACCGGCCGCCTTGCGTAAAAACCTGATACATGCTCGCGTCTGATTAATGGCACCGTTTCACCGAACCTGGACTTATGCAGATCAATCAGGCGGCGTCGGTGATCGTCTTCTTCGACGGACATCCCATCAAAAACCTTGGCCGTAGCAGGATAATCGGACCTCAGCCGCTCGGCGAAGCCTCGGTAGATTTGGGCATCGTCTTCTTCCGAAGAAATTGCCAATCCCAATATCTCGCTTTCAGAAAGATCGGTGAACCTTTTCCTGCCACCAAAGAACGACCGCATAACGTCACTCCTATCCTCAAACTTGCTTCGAAAATAGAAAATCCAGCCCCGCAATCAAACTGTAAACACTTTTCTGCCGGAGTTCGAGGAACCGCCAGCTTCAGGCTTAGAACGATCGCCGGAGCTACTTTGCTGGAAGTCTGCTTGTCACTCTGAAGCTGCCCTTGGCGCATTTCGATTCTATTGGCATTCGCCAACCGCAGTCCTTTATGCCACGCATTTATTGATTTTGTCACACCTCCCTAGGCGGGATTTAATAATATCAATGACTTAACACCTGCAGCCGTCGCGCTTTTTTGAAAGTGCTATCCACGTACTACCTCGTTCTCTGGCCTCACATTGTTCGTAGAGACACACCGTTAAAGTCCAACTGTTTATCCAAACAAACAGAAAAGAACGGCATGGTTCCGAAATACTTTGGTCTAGTTAATTGATTTTATGAAAAAACTAACTGTTATTAAATCAGTTTACCGTTTTTTTGCGTCGCGAATATCATAGCCCTTTTCACGCCTCGATACCGCGAACTAGAAGCAGACATAAAGTCTATGTGCGTTGAACGTCCGAGTTGCGGACAAAGCCGCCTTTGGACACAGCACTTAATTTGGCTTCTTACAGCTGAGTTATCAAATTCTGAACGTCAGCAAGTTTTTTGATCTAAATCAGGCCAATTCTCTCGAAGAAATAGTATTCGTATCTTGGAATGAATTGATTAACGCAACCTAATCTACCTCCTGCAAACTACCTATCAGCCATTTCGACGGCAGAAAGACACAACATGCTGAAAAGGAAACTTCCTCTCAAAATTATTGGACTATGCGCTTTTTTTTCCCCGCAGCTCGCTTGGTCGGATGATCTTGGATCTGCAGTTCAAAACCCGATCAGCTCATTGGTTAGCGTTCCCTTCAAGTTCACATTCGACAATGGAGCACCGAATGGGAAAGCAAACTCACTGGCGATTCAGCCCGTAATTCCGGTTACGGTTGGCGACTGGAACCTTGTTTCACGCTTTATCATCCCGCTCTACGACGCACCTGGTGGTGTAGCTGGGTTGCCGGGCAACTCAGGGATCGGCAGCCCATCTCAGTCTGGTCGTACAACAGGTTTGGGCGATATTAACTACACGCTGTTCGCTAGTCCGGTCAAACCAGTCAATGGATGGATCTGGGGAATTGGTCCTTCCATTACAGCAGACAGTGCAACGGATGACCGGTTGGGGAGCGGAAAGTGGAGTGCGGGTCTTTCTGCAGTGGCTCTTAACCAACCAGGCTGGGGTACATATGGCGGGTTGATCCGTCATCTATGGTCGTTTGACGGAGACAGCGATCGCCAGGACGTCAATCAAACGCTTCTGGAACCTTTCATAAACTACAACTTGGACAACGGTTGGTATCTGATCAGCGATATGGTCATCACTTACAATTGGGAAGCGCCGTCGGATGAAAGGCTACTGCTTCCGATCGGTGGCGGCGCCGGAAAGGTAACCAAATGGGGTAATCAACCGGTCAATATTCGTGCCGAGGCGTACTACAACGTTGAAAGGCCCTCCAGCGCGCCAGAATGGCAAGTTGGGTTCACAGTTCAGCTTCTATTCCCCAAGGGCTAGACGAGTTTCAAACTGTGTTGTCGTGCAAGTTTACGCCAATCCGTCCAATGAAAATCAACTTCAAAACAAAGGGTAATGGTATTTAGAGGAGAAGAACATATGCGGAACAAAGTTTTAACAGCGCTTACGGCAATGCTTATTTCACCGATATCCGCCTGGGCGCAGGAAAAACCGAATATCCTGGTGATCTGGGGAGATGATATTGGGAGAGACAACATAAGCGCCTACAGTCACGGTATTATGGGGTACCAAACTCCCAATATCGACAGGATCGCCGCAGAAGGGGCTTTGTTTACGGACCATTATGCCCATCAAAGCTGCACTGCGGGTCGCGCCGCTTTCGTTCTGGGTCAACATCCTTTCCGAACGGGTCTCCTTACAATTGGTATGCCTGGATCCGATCACGGGATTCCCGATTGGGCGCCGACACTCGGCGACGTGCTAAAAGATCAAGGATACACAACAGGTCAGTTTGGCAAGAACCACCTTGGTGACCAAGACAAGCATTTACCAACAAACCACGGCTTCGATGAGTTTTTTGGAAATCTCTACCATCTGAACGCAGAGGAAGAACCGGAAACCTACTACTATCCCAAAGATCCCGAGTTTCGTGAGAAGTACGGTCCCCGTGGTGTGATCCGGTCTTTCGCGGACGGTACAATCGAAGATACCGGTCCCATGACCCGAAAGCGGATGGAGACTGCGGACGAAGAGTTTGTAGGTGCCGCACTTGACTTCATTGAACGTAGCGTCTCTGAGGAAAAGCCTTTCTTCGCGTGGGTCACTACGACCCGGATGCATGTCTGGACTCGATTGAAACCAGAGTCAGTAGGTGTAACAGGAATTGGGCTTTACCCTGATGGGATGGTCGAACACGATGGCCAAGTCGGTCAGTTACTAGACAAGCTTGATGAACTCGGGATCGCTGATAATACCATCGTTGTTTATTCGACAGATAATGGTGCGGAAAGCTTCACCTGGCCCGATGGTGGGATCACCCCATTTCATGGCGAAAAGGGTACAACTTGGGAAGGCGGTATGCGGGTTCCCCAATTCGTACGTTGGCCTGGTGTGATCGAACCGGGGTCAATCATAAACGAAATTATGTCCCATGAGGACTGGATGCCAACGCTTGCAGCTGCGGCTGGAAACAACCAGCTGGTTGAGCAAATGAAGGAAGGCATGACCGCGAACAAGAAAGAATGGCAGGTTCACCTCGATGGATACAATTTCCTCCCATTCTTTTCGGGTGAAACTGAGGAAGGGCCTCGCAAAGAAGTTATCTATTTCGGACAAGGCGGAGAACTGAATGCCGTGCGGTACGAAGATTGGAAGATCAATTTCGCTGGTGTCTACGGCAACATTGCTACGGGCGAGCGGCGAACAACTGGCTGGCCAATGGTTATCAACCTAAAGGCGGATCCCTATGAACAGATGCCTTGGGAGGGCGAGATGGGATATCTGCGTTGGTACGCCGATAACATGTGGCTATTTGTGCCGATCCAACAGGTCATCAAAGACTTTTTGGGCACGATCAGAGAGTTTCCATTCCAGTCCGGTGCCTCGCTCAACGCTGCGGGCATCAACTACAATAGCCTTCGTGCCGCGGACGCACTCGAACGGTTCGAAAAGCTTGAGAGCCTAATGCCGCCAATCCGAAACTGAAAAACAGCAAAGATTAAAGCCATGATGTGCGGCACTCAAAGCGAGTGCCGCCTTCAAATTAATGTTTCCACGTTGAGCTCAATGCAGTCAGTCGCTGCGGAGCAGCGCCCGCAGGCCTGATTAAAAGCAGCTTTGGGCTCAGAGCGGTTATTCGCCGCGGAGCAGCGTACCTATGCCGGATTAACGGCGGCTCTGGGCTCGATGCGGTCATCCGCTGCAGGATGCATAAACGTCCGCTTCCGGAAATGGGTATGGTCTGTTTCATTCGGCTTCCTTCTGCCCTTGCAGGTTCCTTGTGTTTGGTGATGGATGCCTCGACACGAAGGGGGAAATTTTGGGGTCGAGAAGTGTAGCTATTCAATGTTTTCAATTAGCTGCAGCAAAAGAAGTGTAAAAAGAAGTGTAACATTCGCCCTACAAAATCACTCAAGGCTACACTTCTTTTTACACTTTTTTTCTTGTAACCATTTGCAATTAAACAATAGTTACACTTCTCTGCGCTGATTTTTCCCCTTCCCACGGGTTATAGTGCTATTTCCACGCATTCGGGTCGTATTTAGAGCTAGCGACTGGGAACTCTTCCGGATCCAGTCTCGCCTCCATTTGCTCTCCTTTTGGTTGTTTTTCCTCCTTTTCGATCCGCCCTTCCACATAACGCAGGTAAAGCTCATTCACCTCGCTCCGGAGGAGCACCCTAACGCTATTGCGGGGGTGTGTCGTGATCTTGTACTTACGTAGGCGGCCCATCATGCTGTGCTGTGTCAGCGGTTGGCCCCGGTTAATTTCACACCACGGCGCGTCGGGATCTGCGTTTAGCTTGTCCACTATGCGGGACGTTGGTAAGTTCTCTTTCTTTTGTTCCTCGAACAACAGCCAGATGTCCCACACCAGCTGCAGCGGTATGGGCAGGTCGTTAATGCCGTGGCCGCTCTCCATTGTGTGATAAGCTGCCTTGGCCCTCTCCAGCCACTCCTCGCCCAGGCTAAACGCAACCTTGTACAGGGGCTGCCAGTTGTCCTGCACGCGGTCGCTGCCA
This sequence comes from Ruegeria sp. BHSA163, assembly GCF_059613365.1. Lineage (NCBI taxonomy): Bacteria > Pseudomonadati > Pseudomonadota > Alphaproteobacteria > Rhodobacterales > Roseobacteraceae > Ruegeria > Ruegeria sp. BHSA163. The sequence continues at coordinate 26,030 of NZ_JBXWSJ010000025.1, read as the reverse complement.
AGGTTCATCGGCAGGATGTCGTGATCTATGTGTTCTTGTGGAAAATCTTGCGCCCATCGGGCCAGCTTCTGGCGGTCCTCAGGGTGCAGCTCAAACAGATTACCTGGTTTACGTTCTGTTTTTTCGTTAACCAGCTTGCGCCGCAGCTCCACCTTTACGCATCGACTTTCAAGCGCTGCATTCTGGCGGCCTATGCCTGAAATCACCTGCGGTGCCCACACGCTGAACACACGGGGTGGGTGGTCGTTATTGACTTCCTGGGTGCGTAGCACGTTTGCGTGGCGCTTGGTGTGTCCGGCGTTTATCAGGCTTACAAGATCATCATTGTTCTTGATCGTCAGGTCGGCCTCATCAAGCAGGAGGGTGGGTTGGTACATCTCAATCACTCTGAATAGCGCGGCCTGTGATACTTGCGAGCAGTACAGCGGCTTGCGTGAAAAGGCTTCTACGACCTCTGCCAGCGTACTCTTACCGCACCCCGGTTCCGGGGATGTAATGAACAGCTTGGGGAACAGGTACCACCTGTCCATGAGCCAGCTGGACATCACCCACAATGTCACTGCGTCGGCCTCTTCGTCGTTCTGAAACAGGATGTGACGCATGAGCCTGTCATGGATGGATTCTGCGAGGTCTGGACCGCTTACAGGCTCGTACCAGATGGGGGTTTCCTCCAGTAAGTCTGGGGTGTCATCCTCCTCCACGCTCGACGTTGTGGCGTCTGTCAGCTTGTCCAGCTCCGTGACTTGTACCTTGGCCGCCTTCAATCCTGCGCGTATGCGCTGCCATTTGGCCGGATCAGTACTCCTGGTTATTTTCAGGGCTTCCAGTGCCTCAGGTTCGAAGGGCGCCCCTGGATCTTCCTTTGCTCGGTCTGTCACTCGGTTGAGTATCTGGGTCAATTGCACTGAATCAACCATTGTCACCCCCAAATCTCGCTGCGACCAATGAAAACGGTGTTTTTCGGACCGGGTTTGGTGAAGTGGTACCAAGCGCAGTTGTCTTTTCCCGTCATCGTGCTGCCGGGAATCCATTTGACGCGACCGACCGAGATGATGCGGCGCAAGCGCGGCAAAAACGGGATCGCCTGTTTGGTGTGCATCCAGTCGGTATCAAACAATAACCACGTCGGAACCTGGTCACTGAGATGTTCGATTAGCGGATGCAGTATTTTCCGGTCCCACGGCGGGTTTGTTATGACGCAGTCTGTCGTCGACAGATCGGCCTCAAAATCAAACACGTCGAGTTCTTTGACTTTTGGGTGTTCCGGTTCGATGTCCGACATGTGCAAGCAGACGTGACCGTTTTCTTCGAGATGTCGGGCAAGCCCACCATCGCCGGCGCACGGCTCAGCAAATGACCACCCTTCTTCGATCCAGAACAAAAGCGGATCGATTGCTTTTTTGGGAGTCATGTATTTATCGCGTGGGATGCGATCAAAGTCGCTTCTTTTGCCCATTATGCAGTACCGCGCGGTTCAACGCGGTTGCGTTCTTTGTAATCATTGGCACTCGTGCGGAAGATACGGCGCAGACGGCCAACCTGGTAGGTTTCAAGCTGGCCTTCGCTAATTAGGTTCCATACATGACGTTCGCTGCAATCGAGTTCTTCGGCGAACGATTTTGGGCTGGGATCAGATGTACGTGACATGATCTTTCCTTGTTTCGGTCCAATATGGAAAGATCAGGCACCGCGGTGCGTTGCTGTGTGAATAGATGAACCAAGAGTCTTAAGACTTACGGGCGTAGTTTCCATGAGTCTTAAGACTTGTGGGAAGGTTGGATCAGATACGATCCTCGATTGTCTTCTCAGACAAGGCTCTTTGCCCGGTGATTCCCGCGGCCCAACTGATCATTTGTTTACGGATTAGCCTCGCCGCTAATGCGCGGTCGCCTTTGGCTTGGGCTAAGGCCGCATCTTTGTGGGCGTCAACAAATCGGTTTCTTTCTTGCGCGCGATCTTTACTGGTAATCACACCTTTTGCCCGCCCTGCCCGTTTCTTCTCGTTCTCAACACTAACGCTTGTTTGTAGCTTGTGCCGTTCTCGCAGCTGATCCAGACCATGATTTACAGCATCACCAAAGTCTTTGGTGCGCTCAGCGGCTTCCGCGTCAAGGCGATCGCGTTGTTCTTCTAGCTCGCGTAGGAAGGTTTCAGCATTGGTACAGGCCGCCAGCAGGTCTTCGGCTTTGGTCCGCATCTCCGCTGTAACCTCGTCGGTTGTCTCAATCAGCGCGACGATGCTGTCGATCTGGTTGCGCAGTACATCCATAGGATCGTCTTCGAACACAGACTGAGCGCCGCGAACCTTCCACTTGCCACTCATGCGCTCTGCCCTCCAAACGCGGGAAGGATGATCTTTTCGTCGGAAAGGGCACACAGATGGTCTGACCACAACTGGGTGAATTGGCGTGCGACGTCATTGCGCTCTGCTGCCCAAGAGTAATGCGCGTCAGCATTTTTTTTGTTTGACGTGTGATTAGAAAGGCGGTCACGGATCTCTTTGTGGCCTTTGTTTTCGGCGACCCAGGTCAACGCCATCCTTCGGAGGGCATGGGATGTGAACTTTGAATCGATACCAAGCTCAGGTAGCTTTTTCTTCAAAGTACGAATGACCAGCTTCTTATCGATTGGTTTGCTGGCGTCTTGCGCACTAGGGAAAACATATATGGATTCACTGTTTCCTTTCAGCTCTTCTAAGCGCGCGACGGTTTGCCGTGATAGCATCACTTTGTGTGAAAAACCGTTCTTCGATCGTTCTGCGGGAAGTTCCCAGACGGCGTCTTCAAAGTCGACCTCAGCCCAACGCATCCCGGTAACTTCATTGATGCGTGCGAAGGTCTCGGCCTGAACCATCAGAATGTCACCGTAACGCCCCAGCACATCAATATTTCGGATGAAGGACCGGAACACGGATTTACTCGGCGGGGCGATCATTACCTCGCGCTTCTTAAGACCTGGGTTTGCAGCCGGGTTTGGGTGGTCTTTAGGTAACCAGTGCTTTTGCCCCAACATGTCGATCTTTTTGGTTTTACCAACTGCAACGTTGAACATGACATGAATCAGGGAAGCCACTTGCTCAGCTTGACGCGATTTGCCTGCTTCTGAGAGCGGCAACAGTATTGATGCGACAGTTTCCTCGGTGAATTCTCGCACGTCTTTATCGCCGTGATCCGGGAGGATGTGTCTATTGATGATCCGTGTGTCTTCGCGAACTGAAGTTTCAGCCTTCACCTTGCGAGCGTACTCGCTGAGATACCGCTGACAAAGTGCACCCACCGTAACGACGTCTTCGGTTGAAGACCCGTTGGTCTTGCTTTTTGGGCGTGGATCTTCGCCTTTGTCACGGAGGTCACGTAGATCGCGCCACTTTGATCGAGCATCCGCCAACGTCATTTCTGGGTAGGTCCCAAAAATGTATTCCACCTGTTTTCTGGTCTCGGGATCACTGAAACGGAATATCCAAGTTTTGCGCGACTGTTTGCCTTTTGTGGCTCGCATCATCAGACCCGCTCTTTGTGGGTCTGTCAGCTTTCCGCCGGGTTTCAGACTCTGATAACTAATGTCGGTTCTATCGCTGCGCTTGGCTTCTTTCACCGCGCTACCATCCGCGATGCTGATTGCCGCCTTGATGGCTTCAGCGAGTTCGCCACGGACATTGGTGTCACGTGCGGCGATCAGGTGCTTTAAAGCCCGTTCGCGTGCTGGTAATGCCTCGTCAGACATGGCCGGGTTCCTTTCACGTGACCGGTTATGTGGGGCCGGGTGTTCGCAGCACCCGGTTCCGTAATTGAAAAATACGCGACTCGCACCAAAATCTCAATTTGATTCCAGAACCATTCCAGAATTTTGCTGCTTGTGGGTTCGTGGCCGTGCATTTTCGTGCAATATGAGCCCAAAACGGAATTGCAGCTGAAACCCCTGTTTTGTTGGGGTTTTGGCCATATTTTTAAGGAGATTTGATGGTGCCCCCACACGGACTCGAACCGCGGACCTACTGATTACAAATCAGTTGCTCTACCAGCTGAGCTATAGGGGCTTGGACAGTCGATTAATGCTTCAGAACAGTGACTGCAAGTATGAAATTTCATCTATCATCCACCTTAAGCAAATTATCTTGTGTTTGTAGGTGCAATTTGAAGCGATCCGCGGATTTGACTGTCATTTCCATAGGATGTAACCCAGTTGAGACGCTTTGAAAATGAAGGCGAACAAATAACCATGAAAGTCGTCGTCCACGCAGGCGTTGCTCATTCCGACGATGGTCGGCTGCTCGATCTCCTGAAGGCCAACACCCAAGTGCTTGGTCAGTGGAATGTGGCTTATCGGGGTTTTAGTACCTACAAGAACTACTTTCGAACCGCTCTCGACTCGTTCGAAAATCGACAGTCCATTCAGCGGGCACGAGAAGAATTTCTTAAACAAATACCAAATTATGGAAATTTTGATCGGCTAATCTTGTCGACCCCACGATTCATTGGAGAAATTGAAACAGCGATTATGGACGGGCAGTTCTATCCCCTTGCAGGACAACGCATCGCGTGTCTGGTGGAAATTTTTGAGGGGTTTGAAGTCGAACTGTTCATTGGGCTGCGAAACCCGGGCAGTTTTATCCCCCGGGCGTTAATGAGCCAACCAGAGTCACAGCGACAACGTATCCTTCGCCAAACCGACCTGAGTTGCTTGAGTTGGCTAGCCATGATCGACAACATTCGAGATCTCGCACCTAACGTGAATTTCACGGTATGGAGCAACGAAGATACGCCACTCGTCTGGGGAGACATTGCTCGGGCGATGGCTGGCTTACCCGAAAACGCTGTGCTGTCCGAAGAGTATTCGCTGTTATCATCACTGGTGTCAGGAACTGGCAAACAAGAAATTCAGAACTTAATGCAGAAGAAATCCGCGCCTTGCGACCCTTCGCTTCGCTCGGAACTAAGTCGAATTTTTGATGAATACGCCATGCCCGATGCCATAGAAGAAGAACTTGACCTGGAGGGTTGGAGCGACGAAATAGTCTCGGCTTTTACCGAATTGTACGAACAGGATCTGGCAATGTTAGAAGCCATGCCAGATATCAAGTTTCTAAGACCATAGACGGCCTTCCATCCCAAAGCTCACAAAAATTCCCTAGGGCTAAATAGAGGCCAGGGCCGATTTTATGGCATGGTATGACGCTTTGGGTGTTCGCTTCAATGTCTTGAAATCCACATCGACAAGGCCAAAGCGTTTTTCATACCCCAAGGCCCATTCATAGTTATCGAGTAGTGACCAGACAAAATAGCCATTTATCGGCACACCTTGGTTCAGCGCTTCTTGCAACGCGGAAAGGTGCAGGTCCAGGTAATCGATGCGATCATTGTCTTGCTGACGTTCAGAACTGGCCATTCCGTTCTCGGTTACAAAGATCGGCAATTCCCCTGTATATTCACGGGCTGTACGGATCAAGAAGCGGGACAGTGCGTCAGGATCGATTTCCCACCCCATCTGCGTTTTTGGTAAAGGTCCTTGCACCTCTTTTAAACTGGGCCAAGGGGCATCCGTGTGAGAGATCAGCTTACGCGTGTAATAGTTCAGTCCACACCAATCAACCGGAGCGCCAATGGTTTCGAAGTCATCCTCCCAGTCCGCCGGCAAATGTGGCGCCAATCCATCCAGCACGTTTTCCGGATAGGATTTCTTGAAAACGCCTCCAAGAAAGAAACGATTGTAAATCCCGTCATAAAGCGCCGCAGCGTTTTCTGACTGCGCGCTGTCATCGGCAGGTTCAGCCCATTCCAAATTGAACACGGCACCCAAATTAGACATCCCTAACCCGCGCATTGCCTCGATCGAGCGCCCATGAGCCAGTAAAACATGATGCATGGCGCGTGCCGTGGCACGTATATCACGAAGACCCGGGGCATGATGGCCGTCAAAATGACTTAGCCAACTCACGCACCACGGTTCATTGATAGGTGCGACACTGAACATCCGATCACCGATCCGACCCATGATGATCTCGGTAAAATCAGCAAACCAACCTGCTATGTCCCGATTTCGCCATCCCCCAAGATCTGCAAGAGGCGATGGCAACTCCCAGTGATAGAGCGTAGCGCATGGGCGGATGCCGCGTTCTAGCAGTCCGTCAGTCAACCGATCGTAAAAATCCAAACCCGCTTGATTTACCGCCCCTCGGCCCTCTGGCAACACGCGTGCCCAACTCGTCGAGAAACGGTAACAGTCGAATCCGGCGTCCTGGATCAAGTCCAGGTCTTGCTCAAACCGGTTGAGATGGTCGCAGGCAAGATCACCGTTTTCGGCGTTTACGACATTACCGGGAGTAGCGGCAAAACTATCCCAATGTGTCTTTCCCGCGCCGCCCTGGGCGTGGCCTTCAATCTGATAGGCGGAGGTCGCGACTCCAAATAGGAAATCCTGCGGAAAGTCGCTTCGTTTGTGTTTCATTTCAAGACCTTTGCCGAACGGGACCAGTTGAGTTTCCGACCACAAGCTCCGCTTCTAACAAACACGATTTCGGGGGATCGTCGGGGGCGTTGATCCGTTCTATCAGCATCTCTGCGGCAAGCTCACCCGCATGTCTTACCGAAGAACGAGTGGCGGTAAAGATCGGTACATCTTGACCGTTGCGCATGTATGACAGTTCATCATCATGGGCAATGACAGAGATGTCGCGCCCCATTTTCAAACCGCTCTCTTCCAACGCCCGACGGACGCCAATCGCTGAGATTATCGAAGAAGCCAAAATTGCCGTTGGTGGATCATCCAATTTCAGCATGTCGCATGCAGTTTGATACCCGTAGATTTCGGTCATTTCTGCGCTGCGCAGCAATGCGGGATCAGGGGTTAATTCTGCTTTTTCGAGCGCAGTTAAGTAGCCATTCCTGCGGCGCCGCGCGAAGTCCATCTCTTCTAAACCATTTATCAGTGCGATGCGACGGTGCCCCAGATCGATCAAAAACTGCGTCGCCCGTTCGAATGACCTTTGGTTGTTGACGTCAATCCAGTCATACGGCACCTGCGTACCGGTCGAGCGACCATGCACAATGAACGGCACGCCCAATCGCGACAGGACGGGGATTCGCGGCTCATTCACCTTGGGACCCTGCAAGACAATTCCGTCAACGACACCGCGGTTAAAAAGGCTGCGATAAGATTCCTCTATTGATGTGTCGGGCGCGTGCGTGAACATCATGTCATAGTTATGCTGAGCATACGCACGGGCAGCACCGGCAACAAAATCACCGAAAATCGGATTGACCATTTCGTGCTGAGAAGAAGTTGGAATTACGTGCCCTATCACCAATGACCGCCCTGTCGCCAACCCTTTTGCCCGACTGTTGGGGCGGTAACCATGCTTTGCAGCAGCGGCCTGGACCCGAATTCTCGTTTCCTCGTTCACCTCGGGATACCCGTTGAGCGCGCGACTGACAGTTGTTTGCGACAAGCCAAGGATTTCAGAGAGTTTCTTTAGGTTCATGGGCCTCAAAGCGCCTTCAAATTTTCGCAAAACTTGTATTTATTGGGTTTGCCACTTCAGTCAACTCGTTTTTGATTTATGGCATTTTTTATTAATATTTTGAGATTTGGCAAACGAAATATTGACAGAAATGCATCATTGACGGATAAACCGTGTCATTCAAAGCGCTTTGGAAATTTAAATTCAAAAGGGCGCAAGATACTGTTGGGAGGAAAATCCATGAAACACTCGCTTTACGCAGGCGCGGCCATGTTCGCCCTGATGGCGGGCGCCGCGCAGGCCGAGAAAGTCACCGTCTTTGGCCCGTGGCTGGGACCTGATCAAGAGAACGTCCAAAAGGTCCTGGACGGTTTTGCCGCTGCTACCGGGCATGAATATGCTTATGTCGGCTCGGACAGCTTCGAACAACAAATTCGGATTGATGCCGAGGCAGGTTCCGCAGCAAATGTTTCCGTCTTTCCACAACCGGGATTAGCAGCAGATATGGCCAAATCCGGGTTTCTGACACCGCTTAACGATGGCACTGCGGATTGGATTCGAGACAATTACGCAGCTGGTCAGTCTTGGGTAGACTTGGGCACTTACTCGGGTCCGGACGGGCAGGACAATCTTTACGGGTTCTTTTACAAGGTCGATGTAAAATCGCTTGTTTGGTACGTGCCCGAAAACTTTGAAGACGCAGGCTACGAAGTGCCAACCACCATGGAGGAGTTGAAGGCGCTGACAGAACAAATCGTGGCTGACGGTGAAACGCCATGGTGCATCGGATTGGGTTCCGGAGGTGCGACCGGCTGGCCGGCCACTGACTGGGTCGAGGACATGATGCTCCGCACTCAATCACCAGAAGATTACGATGCCTGGGTTTCGAATGAAATGAAGTTCAACGACCCCAAGGTGATCGCCGCGATCGAGGAATTTGGCGCATTTGCCCTTAATGACGACTTTGTCGCAGGTGGGGCTGGTGCGGTTGCGACAACAGACTTTCGCGATAGCCCCAAGGGGATGTTCAGTTCACCTCCGCAATGCTACATGCACCGCCAAGCGTCGTTTATTCCGGCCTTCTTCCCTGATGGTACCGTGGTTGGCGAAGACGCAGATTTCTTTTACTTTCCGGCTTATGAAAGCAAGGATTTGGGTAGCCCGGTACTTGGTGCAGGAACTCTTTGGGCCATCACTAATGACAGCCCAGCCGCACATGATTTAATCGCTTACCTTCAGACGCCTGAAGCGCATGAAATTTGGATGGCTCTGACGGGTTTTCTGACACCTCATAAGGGCGTCGATACTTCTGTCTTCTCGGATCCTACTCTGAAAAAGATGAACGAGATTCTTCTTGGCGCAACGACATTCCGCTTTGATGGCTCTGACCTAATGCCCGGAGGTGTTGGCGCAGGGACATTTTGGACCGGCATGGTCGACTACACCGGTGGCAAACCCGCGCAAGAGGTTGCCGACGAGATCCAATCCTCATGGGATGCATTGGACTAATCGCAATTGAACAAGGGCGGCCTTCTGGTTTTGGCCGCCTTCCCTTTTCGCAACGGAGAGCGTCATGCATCCGGCATTTCAGGGCCTGCTGACCATTGCCATCGGCGTGTCAGGTTGTGTGGGTTATTTTTACTTATCCAACCAGTTTCTGGACAAAGTTTTGTTCCCACCGCGCGGACCAAATGCTGGCCGCAACATAAACCGGGCGAACATAATTCGGCCATGGCTGTTTCTTTTTCCCGCGGTCGCGGCGCTGGGTCTTTATCTGGCTTACCCAGTCATCGAAACCATGCGGTTATCGCTGACTGATCGTGTACCTGGTGGCGGGTATGAATGGGTCGGCCTGGAAAACTACAAACAGATGGTGGCCGAACCGAAGTTTTGGGAAGCGATGCGAAACAATATGCTGTGGCTTATTGTGGTTCCGGCTTTGTCGACGTTTTTCGGCTTGCTCGTTGCTCAGCTAACCGACCGCATACGTTGGGGAAACGTCGCCAAAGCCATGATTTTCATGCCGATGGCGATCTCTTTCGTAGGTGCATCGGTGATCTGGAAGTTGGTTTATGACACCCGTCCGGTTGAACAGGATCAAATCGGGATACTGAACGCCCTATACATGTTCTTTGGTGGAACCGAGCCTCAAACATGGTTGACCATACCCTTCTGGAACAGCTTTTTCCTGATGGTTGTTTTGATCTGGATACAAACCGGTTTTGCCATGGTCATTCTGTCGGCGGCGCTTCGTGGCATCCCGGAAGAAACTGTAGAAGCCGCAATTTTGGATGGCGCGAACCCATTTCAGATTTTTTTCAAGATCAAGGTACCGCAAATCAAGACGACCATCCTTGTCGTCTGGACCACGATTACCATCCTGGTTCTCAAAGTCTTCGACATTGTGTTCGCGATGACGAATGGCCAGTGGGAGACACAGGTTCTTGCCAACTACATGTACGACAAGCTGTTTCGGGCCAATGACTGGGGCGTAGGCTCAGCCTCGGCGATGGTCATAATGCTGCTGGTTACCCCGATCCTTGTCTGGAATGTGCGTAATGCACGCAATGAGATGAAGTAGGAGCCTGACATGAGTGATATTGCAGGAACCAAGCCCGCCCTGCGTTGGGTCGTCCATCTCTCCGTTATTTTTCTAGTGGTGCTGTGGGTGGTGCCGACTCTGGGGTTGTTTATTTCGTCTTTCCGTACGGCCGACCAGATTGCGACAAGCGGATGGTGGAAATCTCTGTTCCCGTCTGAACAGAACCTGACCTTGCGTTCTGCTGCGGCAGAAAACCAAGTGCTCGAAGACGGAATGTATGTGATCGAAGGCAACCTTTTTGATGCTGGTCAAAAAGCTACAATTTCGAAATGGGGCGTTAGTTCACGTGCGGTGGACGCATTTGAGCCGGGACAGACAGCCGAATTGCGCAGAGGTGGAACCATCACAGTGGATGCCAGCGGCAACTACAGGATGGAAAACGCAGAAGAATTTACCGGGGCTCGGGGCGCACGTGTATTCGTTACCGCGGAACTTCCACCAGAGTTCACGCTGGATAACTATCACAAAGTACTGTTGGCAGAAGATAGCACGGACAGCATGACACGGGCATTCTTCAACACGCTGACAGTAACGGTTCCCGCCACTATCATCCCAATTCTAGTCGCCGCGTTCGCGGCCTACGCGCTGGCATGGATGGAGTTCCCGGGTCGTGCCTTGCTGATCGCTGCAGTTGTTGGCTTGTTGGTTGTTCCACTTCAACTGGCCCTTATCCCATTGTTGAAATTTCATCTGGGGATCGGGATAGGCAAAGGCTACCTCGGTGTATGGATGGCCCACACGGGCTTTGGGATGCCGTTGGCGATTTACCTGCTGCGAAACTACATGGCCGGCCTTCCGCGCGATCTGATCGAAAATGCAAGAGTGGATGGCGCAACCGAGTTCCAAATCTTTACGAAACTCATACTCCCGCTTAGCTTTCCTGCGTTGGCGTCCTTTGCGATCCTGCAATTCTTGTGGACTTGGAACGACTTGCTGGTCGCCAAAGTATTTCTGATCGACGCATCAGGTCAGACGACCGTTATGACCAACAGCATTGTCGAGTTGCTTGGTACGCGCGGCGGCAATTGGGAAATACTTGCAACGGCGGCATTCGTATCGATCGTCGTTCCACTGATTGTCTTCTTTGCAATGCAGAAATATCTGGTCCGCGGTTTGTTGGCCGGGTCCGTAAAATAAAGGCGTGAAATGAACGTGCAAAATAACGCAACCCTAAACAAGTCCTTGCAAGTTTCGTCCAATTGGTGGCGCGGCGGCGTGATTTACCAGATTTATCCACGCAGTTTTCAGGACAGCAATGGCGACGGCATCGGAGACCTGAACGGCATTACTGAGCGCCTAGGCTACATCGCATCCTTGGGCGTGGATGCAATTTGGATCTCTCCTTTCTTCAAATCACCGATGAAAGACTTCGGCTATGACGTCAGTGATTATCGAGCCGTTGATCCGATGTTTGGCACGATGGAGGACTTTCAAACCTTACTTGGTCAGGCGCACGAACAGGGCCTGAAGGTAATGATCGATTTGGTCCTCTCACACACTTCGGATCAGCATCCCTGGTTCAGTGAAAGTCGGGCAAACCAGGAAAATCCAAAAGCCGATTGGTACGTTTGGGCCGATGCCAAATCGGACGGCACAGCGCCGAACAATTGGCTGTCGATCTTTGGCGGCTCTGCTTGGCAGTGGGATTCGCGTCGCCAACAATACTACCTACACAATTTTCTTGGCTCACAGCCTGACCTGAACTTTCACTGTTCCGATGTGCAAGATGCATTGCTGGATGTGGCGCGATTTTGGCTGGATCTGGGTGTCGATGGGTTTCGATTGGACACAATCAATTTCTATTTCCACGACAAGCAGTTGCGAGATAACCCGGCATTGCCGATGGATCAGCGGAATTCCTCAATTGCGCCGCAGGTCAACCCCTATAACCATCAGGATCATTTGTATTCAAAAAGCCAGCCAGAAAACATCGCATTCCTAGAACGGCTTCGCGCTCTGACAGACGAATATCCGGACCGTGCCTGTTTGGGTGAGATCGGTGATGCGCAACGCGGATTAGAAATTATGGGGGATTACACCACCGGCGATAAAAGAATGCATATGTGCTATGCTTTTGAATTTCTTGAAAAACGCGCCGTAACCGCAGCTTATACAAAGCACGTGTTTGATCAACTGGAAGAAAAAGCTGGCGACGCATGGCCATGTTGGGCCTTTTCCAACCACGATGTCCAACGCCACGCTTCGCGTTGGAATTTGGATGAGACGGCCCTTCGTCAACACGCGGTCCTGATGATGTGTTTGCGCGGCTCGGCCTGTTTGTATCAGGGCGAGGAGCTTGGACTGCCTGAAGCCGATGTGCCGTTTGAAAACTTGCAGGACCCTTATGGCATTGAATTCTGGCCCGAATTCAAAGGTCGGGATGGCTGCCGCACGCCAATGGTTTGGATGGCACAAGACGAACAGTCGGGTTTCAGTACCAGTAGCCCATGGTTGCCGGTGAGCACTGCGCAAGCAGAACGCGCCGTCGACCAATCTGAACGCGACCCAAATTCAATGCTGCATCACTATCGCCGTGCGATCGCCCTGCGCCACGCACACTCTGCGTTGAGGTCCGGCACACAGACCGAAATGACACAGAATGGCTCGGTTCTGTCGTTTTTCCGCGAAGACGATGCTGAACAGATATTTTGCGCCTTTAATCTAGGCTCAAGCGCTATCGAAGCCTCACTCCCCCAAGGTGAATGGCGTTCGATCGGCGGGGAATTGGGAAGTGTTTATGGGATTGGAACCGTCAAATTGGACGCCGCTCAATTCTGTCTTCTGGTCAGGGAAACGAGGTAAGCCATGTCGGAACTCAAGCTAACAGATGTGGCCAAAACCTACGGTTCTGTCGATGTTCTGAAGCATATTAACCTCGACATTGAAACAGGCGAGCTTATCGTTTTCGTCGGTCCATCGGGATGTGGGAAATCCACTTTGCTACGTATGATTGCGGGGTTGGAGAAGATCTCAGGCGGCATGCTCGAAATCGAAGGGCAAGTTATGAACGATGTCCCGCCCGCACAGCGTGGCATCGCCATGGTGTTTCAGTCCTATGCCTTATACCCACATATGACGGTACGCGAGAACATGGCTTTCGCACTGAAAATCGCAAAAATGTCAAACGCCGAGATAAATTCCGCAGTCGAGCGCGCAGCCCAAATCTTACAGTTGGAACCTTTTCTCGATCGGTTACCCAAGGCACTTTCAGGCGGGCAGCGCCAACGGGTTGCTATCGGACGGGCGATCGTGCGCGACCCAAAAGTCTATCTTTTCGACGAACCGCTTTCGAACCTGGACGCTGCCTTGCGTGTTGCCACCCGAATTGAAATCGCACGTCTTAAAGAGGCGATGCCTGAGAGTACTATGATCTACGTTACCCATGATCAGGTTGAGGCGATGACGTTGGCCAGCCGGATCGTCGTTCTGGCAAACAAAGGGATTGCTCAGGTCGGTACGCCTCTGGAACTATATGAAACCCCTGACAATGAATTCGTAGCGCAATTCATTGGTTCCCCTGCGATGAATTTGCTGCCAGGCGTAATTTCTGAAACGGGCGATATGACCTCGATCACTCTCGACTCAGGCGGGGTGGCTGTATCTTCGATCGCTACAAAATCTGACCAAATGGGATTGCGTGTAAATGTTGGCGTACGACCCGAGGATTTTTTCCCTGACGACAAATCCACGTTTCTTGAAGGGAACGTCGATTTCATCGAAGCCTTAGGCGAGGTTACTCTGTTGTACTTCGCCAGTCGCCCTGGTGCCGAGGACATAGTCGCAAAATTTCCCGGGATCGAAAAGAACCTGCGTGGGCAAAACGTCAAACTTAACGCTGACCCGGCCAAAGTGCACTTGTTTCACGATGGCCTGTCTCTTCGAAACAGTCGATAGTGATCGAAGTCCTCGGTAAAACGCGATACAGGATCAGGAGGCGTGGCAAAACGCTTTGCGAATAGATTCACATTCCCAAAGCTTCTTTGTACATTTCCAGTACCGCTTCTTCTTCGGCAATATCATCTTTATCCCGCTTACGCAGGGCAATTACCTTGCGCATCACCTTCGTATCATAACCGCGCGCCTTTGCTTCGGCCATGACTTCCTTTTGTTGATCCGCTATGTCTTTTTTTTCAGCCTCAAGGCGCTCAAATCGTTCAACGAACTGACGCAACTCGCCTGCGGTCACCCGGTAGTTAACTTCAGATTGATCTTCGGTGACGTCTTCCATTTGCGTCTCTCCCTGAACTGATATGTGATGCAAGATAATCGGGCAACACGCCGGATACATCGCTACAGCGCAAGGCGCAAGCGCACAATCCAGGCCTCGGCCTTGTGCCAAAGGCGTCGATCCGTTAAGCGCAGACGTAGTTGTACTGGCAAACACGAGAATCCATGTTCGACATTATCGTTTGGGGCGGAGCCGCCCTGTCACTTGCCGGCTTATTCGGTCTTGTCTGGTGCATCTTTCGGGTAATGAAAGCACGCAAGGCCGGTCTTTCAGACGAAGAGTTGCGTGCAACCGTTCAGGGCGTGTTACCCTGGAACCTTGCATCGTTATTTCTGTCCGTTTTGGGTCTTATGCTGGTCATCCTCGGGATTTCCTTCGGATAACCAAGTTGGTCAGACAGGAATGTTATCGAACTGCGCTTCGATTGCGTCTTCACACAGTGCGGCATCCAGACGCCGTAGCCGGGACGGTATCTGAACGCGCTGGGCACGCATTCTGTCAAGCACCTTGCTGACACTTGGCTGCAATTCCAATCGTGTGTCCAGACAAGCACCATGCAGCATTTTTTCGAGCTGTTCCGCCTCGTAGTAGAGATCCTGAGCTGTCATCTGCTTCCTCCCATGTGATGCGACTGTGCTTGATATAGGTAACAACATTAAGACCAACATGAGACTTGATGAACGTCTCGCAATTTCTTGCCGATTGGTGCAAAATCCTGCCGATTGTATGCCGCACGGTTAACTCTTATGCGAAATTTACCCGTGATGCTTTGACTGACATCAAATCGTGAATTGAATAACCTATCATATTCCACTATTTGTATATGATAGCATTCTGATGGAGGACACCATGACCCCAAAAGTGAAAGCTTTCTTCGACCAGCAGACGTTCACAGTGTCCTACGTCGTGCAGGAACCAGCAGGTACCGCCTGCGCGATTATCGACAGTGTACTGGATTTCGACCACGCTTCGGGGCGCACGGGAACTCAGGCCGCGGATCAGATCATTGAATATGTCAAAGACAACGGACTCAAGGTTCAGTGGATTTTGGAAAGCCATGTTCATGCCGATCATTTGTCAGCGGCGCCTTACCTTCAACAGGAGCTGGGCGGTAAGATTGGCATTGGGAAAAACATAGTCGTTGTTCAGGATACATTTGGAAAAGTATTCAACGAAGGCACTGAATTTCAGCGCGACGGAAGCCAGTTTGATGCCCTCTTTTCGGAAGGCGACAGCTTTCATATAGGGCAAATGCGAGGGGACGTTCTGCACACGCCGGGGCATACACCAGCGTGCTTGACCTATGTTATTGGCGACGCGGCTTTTGTCGGCGACACGTTGTTCATGCCGGATTTCGGTACGGCTCGCTGCGATTTTCCGGGCGGATCGTCAGCAACCCTGTATGATTCAATTCAAAAGATTCTGTCCCTGCCAGACGAAACGCGGATTTTCGTTGGCCACGACTACAAAGCGCCGGGTCGCGATGAATATGCGTGGGAAACGACCGTGGGTGAACAGAAGGCATTAAACATTCACATCGGCCAGGGTCGCAGTATTGAGGAATTCGTCGAAATGCGTGATGCCCGCGATGCGACGCTAGCCATGCCGCGCCTTATCCTGCCGTCGCTGCAAGTAAATATGCGCGCGGGACAAATGCCGCCACCTGACGAACATGGCGACGTGATGATGAAGCTGCCGGTAAATAAACTTTGAATCGGCCTAAGGGGCGTCAGGGGAAGCAAAATGTACGTTGAATGGATATGGGGCCTGATTGGTGGATTGCTAATCGGGCTTGGTGCGGCAGTGTACCTGCTTTGCAACGGGCGCATCATGGGCGCTAGCGGTATTTTGGGTAATTTGGTCGAGCGTGGACCGCTGGACAAAAAGATGGAACGACTGATTTTTGTCGTAGGGTTGATTGGGATGCCCCTTTTGCTGCGCCCGCTGATTGCACCTGCCGCTCAAACGCATCTGACAAGCAACATCTCGATCGTTATTCTTGCTGGACTATTGGTGGGGGTTGGAACTCGTGTCGCTAACGGCTGCACTTCAGGACACGGTGTTTGCGGTATTTCCCGGTTCTCTTTGCGCGGGATCGTTGCGACGGTGATTTATATTCTGGCCGGTGCTCTGACTCTGGCGTTGTTCCGAAATGTTTTGGGGTTGATATGATGCGCGGTTTGTTTGCTTTTGTCGCCGGATCACTTTTTGGAACCGGGCTATTGATCTCGGGGATGACTAATACGCGCAAGGTTCAGGGTTGGTTGGACATTTTTGGTAATTGGGACCCTACGTTGGCCTTTGTAATGGCGGGGGCGATCATACCGATGTTGCTGGCTTGGCGCTTGACCCGCGGCAGAACGCCTTTAGTCGGCGGCCAATTCCCGGCCAAGCCAAGTATGGAAATTGATCGTCGTCTCGTTGTCGGGTCTGTATTATTTGGGATGGGTTGGGCCTTGGCGGGATTGTGCCCCGGTCCGGCGATGGCATCGCTCAGCTACGGCGGAATCAACGGGGTTTTGTTTCTCATCGCAATGATTGCCGGCATGTTGGCGGCGCCACCTCTGGGCAGACAACTGGACAGGCTCGCAAACGCGTCCTAATCAACTGCCATGGAGATTCGTCGAATAACACACCGCTATGCCGTTTCACCGCAAATCACTGTTGATGACGTGCCAGCCATCGCAGAGGCTGGTTTTGTCAAGGTGATATGCAACCGTCCAAACACAGAAGTTCCAACCGAAATGCATTCAGATGCGATCGGAGAGGCTGTTCGCGCTGCGGGGATGGAATACGAAGTTCTGGAGTTGACACATCAGACGATGACTCCGGAAAACGTCGCCCGCCAAAAGAGTTTGGCCGAAAGCTGTGAAGGCCCAGTACTCGCCTATTGCGCTTCCGGGACCCGATGCTCGGTCGTATGGGCACTTGGGCAGTGCGACTGCATGAGTGCCGAAGAAATTTTAGAAGCGACAAGCAAGGCTGGATACGCTTTGGAAGGACTGCGCCCAGCTTTGGAACAGATGGAAAAGTCGCAAAGTTGAATTGATTTTATCCCACGGGCTCCTGCTCGTCGGTTTCATTTGAACCGGCGAATTGCCTGATATCGCTCAAGTTATGCTCCGGAGTCGCATATGTCACTTGTTGACGGTCAGGTACGATCAGTTCGGTCGAGTCCATCGTAACAGGCTTGATGACTTCACGGGTCGGTTCTACGGCTTGCCAGTCTTGGGGTTCGGGCGCCAGGCCGGTTTGCATATGCAGGCTTTGATCAGAGGCCAAAAGCGCCGGCTCGCGCACCTGTTCATTGATACGAATTGCGCGCATACCACCGCTTTGACCTAAACGCCCCACCGCTATTCGCGTCCTGTCAATTGTTGTGATTTCGGTATGATCCAGACGGACCCCATTCAACGGCACTACATCACCAATCTGCAGGTTTGATAACTCCGCCAGTGGTAATGACATGCGGCAAATCACAGATTGCAGTTCGGCCCGGATCACTCCGGCGGCCTGATCCAGATTTGGGCCATTGTCGACTGATTCCACAGCCTCGGCATCTTCGGTTACCGTTGTTTCCGGCAAAACGACGCACACGTGACCCTGCCGAGCACCTCCCGCCAACTCCCCAGTCAGGTCAAATACGCGGTATGAGGCATCAATCAGGGCCAGAGTTAGCGAGCGCAAATCTTTTGCGCGTGCGGAAAATTCCAGTCCTGACAGGCTTGATACATCCGTTGGCGCGTCCACCAATTCTTTGGCGCGTCGCAACACCCCTTCGGCCAGAGGAGACGTCATTGCGGCATCAGTATCCGTAAATACACGCGACTGAGGCGGATTCGCCAAAACCTCTCCAATCGTCTGTTTTTGCAGTATTGCCGAAACGCAACCTGGGTCCAGACAAAAAGCCGCAGGTCCTGTGTTATCTGAGTCCACCAGCAACAATAACCAATCGTCCTGAACAGATTTACACAGTTCGGACGGCATGCGTGTGGCTTGTTTCGCGCCAATCACAGTGAGTGACAAGTTGAACTTGTCTTCGGCCTCGCGCGCGCATGCTAAGCGAAGCGCCCGCAATACCGAACGATTGCCTCTCGCGGCATTGTCTTGCCCAGTCGAAAGCTTGCGCACTAAGGCTGCGTTGACCTTTTCCGTCATGGCATCGAGTCGCCGTAAAATATTGATCCGTTACCCAGTGTACTCTGCAGACGGTTACAAATGTATTTATGACCAATTTATTGTGCAGCCTGTTGATAGGCCACCGGCAGACTCACCCGGAACGCCGCTCCGCCATGCCCCGGTAAGTACGCAATGTCGCCCCCAAGGCGCTGCATGATCTCACGGCAGATCGCAAGTCCCAGGCCTGCACCACCCGCTTTGTCCGAGCCGACCCGCGCAAATTTCTCGAACACCAATGCTTGAGCCTCGGCTGGAATACCGCTGCCATTATCGACGAAATCGATCACGACTTGTCCACCGACATCATGGGTCGATATGGTCAATTCTGGCAAAGCTGCATCGCAATATTTCTGTGCATTGGAAATTAGATTGATGAATACCTGTCCTAGCCGGTCAAGGTCAGTGTGCAGTTGGATGCGTTCGCTCGCGCGAACCCGCCGAACGCTCAGCTTTCCGTCGCCGCCCGCCAACGCGCCGGAAATGGCACGATCCAGAACCGCACTCAGACTTCCGTCGCCGGTATTCAAGCTGACTTGACCACTCTCCAACACGCTGAGATCCAACAGGTCGTCCAATAGCCTCGTTAAGCGTAAAGCCTCGTCATGGATGATGGCTGCATATCGTGTTTGCTCTTCTGCGCTTAAACCGTCAGTGTCTCGCAAGATTTCGGAAAATGCGCGGATTGATGTCATCGGAGTTCGCAGCTCATGGCTCACTTGGCTCAGAAAGGCGTCCTTCTGCTTTGATACCTGGGTCAGCTTGGTGTTTGCTTCGCGCAGTTTCAGGGCAGTCCGACTCAGCTCGTTTGATTTGGCTTCAAGCTGACTGGAATATTCCAACAACTGCGCGGATTCGTCTGCAACGGCCAGCAGGTCTTCTACAGATACCGAAGCCCCGCCAACAATCTGACCGATCATCGCGTGTGCTGTCGCCGCACCGACAGAACCGCTCAATTCACGTTCAAGCCGCTGCAAAAAGCCGGGGGTGGGTTCGGGCAGTCGACCTGTACGGCCGTTTTGCCTTTCGGCTTCCGCTTGAAAGAACTCCTGGGCCGGAACTACCCCAAGAATTCGCTGTGTCATGATCATCAGATCTTCGCTTTGGGCTACCGATCCTGTCCAGCCTTGCGGTGCAACAGAATGGTCAAAAACATTCACGAATTGCGCACCCTGCAAACGTTCCAACGGACTGGGAAAACTTAACAGCGAAGCAACACAGAACCCGATTGTATTCAAAGATAGGGACCACATCACGGAATGGACCATAGGATCGATTCCTTCAATCCCGAACAGGGCTTGCGGCCTTAGCCAACCCCACCCAAAAGGCCCGTTTTCAATGACCGAGATCGGAATAATCCCACCGCCCATTCCCGGTAGTAACAGAGTATATATCCACAAGATAAATCCAATGCTCAGCCCAACCAGCGCACCGGTTCGGGTGGCTCCTCGCCAAAACAGTCCGCCCACCAACGCGGGAAGAATTTGGGAAATTCCGGCAAAGGCCACCAGCCCGATTGAGGCCAGCGCTGCCCCCCCACCCGACACGCGATAATAGAAGTATCCCAGCGCCATAATAACTGCGATGGAGACCCTGCGTGCCATCAACACGATCGTCCGAACATCACCCGAAACGGAGGCTGAACCTTCATGTGTGCTTAACCAGATCGGCATCACCACGTGGTTCGAAACCATAGTCGACAAGGCCATTGCCGTTACGATAACCATCGATGTGGCAGAAGAAAAACCGCCGATAAACGAAAGCATTGCAAGCCAGTCATTGCCCTGAGACAGCGGCACTGTCAGCACGAATAAATCCGGGTTTGACCCTTTGGGCATAAGGTCCAACCCAATTACCGCTATCGGAACGACAAACAGGCTCATCAGCAGCAGGTACAGTGGGAAAGCCCAAGCAGCCGTTCTTAGATGGCTTTCATCATCATTTTCTACGACCATGACCTGAAACATTCGCGGCAGGCAGATAAATGCAGCTGCCGATAAGAAAGTAAATGTGGCCCAGCGGCTTGCATCTACATTCCATTTGCCGATCTCCGACGCGTCTATGCGTTCCATCATCGGAGCCAATCCACCGGCAATACCCCAAACGACGAAGATCCCAACCGCCAGCAACGCAAACAATTTCACAACAGATTCCAACGCGATCGCGGTGACTACACCATGATGTCGTTCATTCACATCCAAGTTTCGTGTTCCGAACAGAATGGCAAATACCGCTAGTCCTGCGGCCACCCAAAACACGCTGGATCCCTCTCGATACAGACCCGTTGGGTCTGCCTCGGCAAAAATCGAGAAAGACAACGTAATCGACTGTAATTGCAGCGCGATATAGGGTGTTCCGCCCACTACCGCCAATGTCGTCACGCAGATAGCCAAGGTGTTGGACTTACCGTACCTGGAAGAAATCAAGTCCGCGATAGATGTGACGCGCTGGCTGCGCCCAACCCTTACCAGCTTTCGAAGACCCCACCACCAACCGACCATTACCAAGGTTGGGCCCAAGTAGATGGTAACGAACTCCAACCCCGAGCGGGCTGCGTTTCCGACCGCACCATAAAATGTCCAAGCTGTACAATAAATCGACAAAGACAATGTATAAATCAGTGGCGAGCGTAACCATTTACCCCGCCCTGCTGCCGCTAGCCGATCAGCGGCAAAGGCAACACCGAATAACAGCACCACATAGCCCAGACACACAAGTATCAGGACATTCAGCGTTGCCATGTGTCCGCCTCCGCATCACCTTTTTCACGCGCAGCAAGCCTCCTTGCCGCAAAGCCAAAGACGACATTGATCAGGATCAAAACAGCCCAGCAGGCGAAAATATAGAAAATCGCCGCGGATAGCGGCACTGCGCCGGTCCCATCACTTTCATCCGGCCAAAGTAACGGAACGGCAAGTAATGCAGCACCAAGGAACGGCAACAAGCGCGCCGCGTCCATCAAACGGCGCCGACGATAGCTTTGCCTTTCCAGAAACAAAGACGGTCGTCGGTGCTCGCCCTGTTCTTCTGGGGTCATAACCGCGAAGCCTGAGCATGAAGGTCACGCACGGCAGTCAAAACTTCGGCATTCGAAAACGGCTTGGTCATGAACCGGCTAACACCGGCTTTTTCCGCCATTTCCCGATCCCGTGATTGTCCCCGTGCGGTCAGCATCAGAACAGGCAATCGCTGCATATCCTGGTGCTCGCGCAGATCGCGAAGGATCTCCATACCGCTTTTGCCCGGCAGCATTACATCCAGAATAACCAAATCCGGTTCGGCTGCCTTGATCACCTGAACAGCGTCTGTGCCTTCAGCGTGCGTTTCAACCTGCCAACCTTCACGAGTTAGCAGAAATCGGATCGCCTCGGTAATGTTGGGCTCATCCTCAATCAACAGAACCTTACGGCTCATATTTGCAATCCCTCCCCATGACCGGTGGCGCACAGGACCGCCCGTCAGGGGTAGATTAAGCGCTCTGTCAGGAAACTGTCAAAAGCCTTCGCTCAGAATTGATGGTTCGCGACGCGAAGAGCATTCAGTTTTTGGACAAATCCGACAGCTGGTTCCGACTTGCAAAGGTGCTAACCCTGATTGAGGACTGTCATCAACCGGCAGAACCAACATTACCGAGCGATAAACGGGATCGGTCCCAAAGGCCGAGGCAGGTTGCGGCCAAGCAACCGCGTAACAGTTGAATTCTGCTGCATTTCTCCCAAGTTGCACAACACGCTTTCGGATCGGCACGAGTGGGCGGTTTAGTGCCGCAAATACTGGCCAAAGTGGGCACGCCTCGCCATGTCGAGGCATGGCAAAACCGGGTGTCGGCTTGTAAAACAAAACGCTGCCAGAAGCGTCGCAGATCACCAAACCTGCTGGTTGTGACATCATTTTTTCGGGCAAAGTGGCAATCCGACGCAATACCGTCGGAAGATCTACCGAAAACATTTGGGCAAGAGCCAGCGGTTCCGGGTTTGCTGGATCAAACACTTCCGCCAATTCACTAAGCGGCAAGGCCCGTGCATCACTAACATAAAGATCGAGGACATCAGACGCGATCGTACGAGCAGCCGCTGTATCAAGATCTTCCAGTGGAACGCTGTTGATATCACTATCGACTTCTAGATCGGGGAAATGGAAGCCGATCTTATTAAAAAACGCTTCGACCGCGTCTAGCGGGGCAACGCGTAATTCCCCCTGCCCTTCGCTATCGTCCAGATATGTCACCAATGCCTTTGAACTTTCCGCCAGCCGTTCGGCATCCTGGTGCAGGTTTCGATGGAAACGATCCCGCCAAGCCGCTTCTATCTCACCTGGCTCGGCTAAAATGGCGGCAGTCGAGCGAATGGCCGCAGCCGTCGACAAAACCTCGTGCATTGATGCCGCCAGATGCGGATCATGCGTAAGGCGATCAGATAATGTTTCAACCGTGCGCTCCAAGGATACAACCCGACGGTGCATTTGCGCCAGAACAGCTGACCATCCGGGAAAACGCCCTGCGAATTCTTCCATTCCGTCAAGTTCAGGCTGTTGACCAACTGCGTCTGCGGCAGCTTCGCGAAGCGCCGAAATCAACGTTTCTTCGATACCCTGGGTCAGCAAAGAAGGCTCAACCGACAGCGCTCCGGCTATATCCATCAACAATTTTCCGCCAATCCTGCGACGGTTGTGTTCGATCAGGTTCAAATACGACGCAGAAATCCCCACTTGACGCGCCAGTTCTGCTTGGCGCAGACCCGAAATCTGCCGCCGTTCGCGTATTCTACTGCCTGTCAGTGTGTCCCGCATGATCAAACTTCCTAAAGTGAAAAACCGGTAATTTCAGAGAAGTTTTCAGTTTTTCTTATTGATTATAAAATTTTACCCCGGTGTTTCCAACATATCTTTACACCGTTGACAGAAATGAGGCAGCAGCTGAGTTACCTAAACGCATGCTACCCCTTCTCATTGCAGTAAATACCAGTCACCATGCGTATATGAGCGACCCTGCTTTCGAATATGCCCCCATCGGCCTTGTCGAGTTGGAAAACCGTATCATCCGTCGATGCAACCTACAGTTTGCGCGGACCTTCGGTGGCGAAGAAGCGGAATACCGCAACATGCCGTTGCTGCACCTTTATCCGTCCGTCGCCGATTGGGAACGGATCGGTGCCCGCAGTTTAGAGGTAATGCGGGACACAGGCTATTACTCGGACGAACGTGTGATGCGACGGCGCAATGGCAATTTGTTTTGGTGCCGCGCCAGGGGGCGGTCGCTGACTCCGGACGACCCCTTCCGCCATGGAATATGGAGCTTTTCCGACATCTCCGAAGAGCGGCCGCTTGTGGAGTTGACGACCCGTGAACGCGAGGTAGCGATCCTCTCGTGCAGAGGTTTGTCCGCAAAGGAAATCGGCGCGGAATTAGGGTTGAGTTATCGCACAATCGAGGCGTACAGAGCCCGCCTGCTAGAAAAATTCGGCGCGCGAAAACTGCCAGAGCTGGTGGCCAAGTTGTCAGGAATGCCCTTGTAAACGAAACTTGCGCAGAAATTTGTGGGAAAGCCCCTGCTTTTGAGGGTCAGACGATGCTTTTCTTGACCAACTGCTTCGCTTATAACGCTGCGTAATCAAATCAAAGCCTGGGCAAAACAAACGGGCCAAAGGGGAACCTTCGAGGACACTCATGACAGATACCAAACACGAAGCGGATGTAGCGTTCATCAAGGCACTGGCCGAACTGTTGCGCGAAAACGATCTGACTGAACTGCAGGTAAAACGGGAATACGGAGAGGAGGACAGCCTTAACGTCCGCGTAAGCCGCCTATCGCAAACGGCGCCGGCCGCTCCGGTTCAGGTTTCAGTGCCAAGCGCAGTCCCTGCCGCACCGGTCGCCGCCCCGGCGGCAGCACCTGCCGTGGTCGAAGCTCCTGTGGCTTCGGAAGATCCCGCCAGCCACCCTGGTGCAGTGACTTCACCCATGGTCGGCACCGTTTACATGCAGCCTGAACCAGGGGCACCCGCCTTCATCACTGTCGGTGCTTCCGTTTCCGAAGGCGACACATTGTTGATCGTCGAAGCCATGAAAACGATGAACCATATTCACGCGCCCAAGTCCGGTACTGTCAAACGCATTCTTGTCTCAGATGGCGACGCCGTGGAATTCGGCACTCCTCTTGTGATCGTTGAGTAAGGCGGGCCAATGTTCGACAAAATCCTGATTGCCAATCGAGGCGAGATCGCCCTGCGTGTGATACGCGCCGCGCGCGAGATGGGGATTAAGACGGTCGCCGTCCACTCTACCGCCGACAGCGACGCGATGCATGTACGCATGGCGGACGAATCTGTTTGCATTGGTCCTCCGCCCAGCCCGCAAAGTTATCTTTCTGTACCTGCGATCATTTCAGCTTGTGAAATAACAGGTGCGCAGGCAATCCACCCCGGCTACGGCTTCTTGTCCGAGAATGCCGAGTTCGTGCAGATCGTCGAAGACCACGACATCACCTTTATTGGCCCGACTGCCGAACATATTCGCGTCATGGGAGACAAGATTACTGCCAAGGATACGATGAAAGAACTTGGTGTTCCATGCGTTCCGGGTTCGGACGGTGGTGTGCCTGACCTCGCAACGGCACGGAAAATCGGCGAGGAATTTGGTTATCCCGTTATAATTAAAGCCACAGCAGGCGGCGGCGGTCGCGGTATGAAAGTCGCCATGAGTGCTGACGAAATGGAAAGCGCATTCATGACCGCCCGAGCCGAGGGTAAAGCTGCCTTTGGCAACGATGAAGTGTATATCGAGAAATACCTGACCACACCGCGCCACATTGAAATCCAGGTCTTCGGTGATGGAAAAGGTAACGCCGTGCATCTGGGCGAGCGCGATTGCTCTCTGCAGCGCCGCCATCAGAAGGTGTTTGAAGAGGCCCCCGGACCCTGCATCACCCCGGAGGAACGCGCCAAAATCGGTAAGGTCTGCGCGGATGCAGTTGCCAAAATCAATTACATTGGCGCAGGAACCATCGAGTTCCTGTACGAAAATGGTGAATTTTACTTCATTGAGATGAACACCCGTCTGCAAGTGGAACACCCAGTGACCGAAGGCATTTTTGGCGTTGATCTGGTTCGCGAACAAATTCGCGTTGCCGCTGGCGAGCCTATGTCGTTCGGTCAGGACGATCTGGAAATCAACGGTCATGCCATCGAAGTACGGATCAATGCTGAAAAGCTTCCGAATTTTTCACCCTGCCCAGGTAAAATCACAGCATATCATGCTCCCGGCGGTCTGGGAGTGCGAATGGATTCAGCACTTTATGACGGCTACTCGATCCCACCTTACTACGATT
Organism: Ruegeria sp. BHSA163; assembly: GCF_059613365.1. Classification (NCBI taxonomy): domain Bacteria; kingdom Pseudomonadati; phylum Pseudomonadota; class Alphaproteobacteria; order Rhodobacterales; family Roseobacteraceae; genus Ruegeria; species Ruegeria sp. BHSA163. Next base: position 244 of record NZ_JBXWSJ010000025.1, on the reverse strand, counting down.
CATTGATCGCGAAACTGATCGTTCAGGGACGTGACCGGGCCGAAGCATTAGCCCGTCTTGAACGCGCATTGGGCGAACTGATTGTGGATGGCATTGATACCACCGTTCCGCTGTTTCACGCTTTGCTTCAGGAACCAGACATTCATAGCGGTAATTATAACATCCACTGGCTGGAGCGCTGGCTTGCGGAGCATATGGCCCAGTAAGAAAATCGGATCGGGGGGAGCAATCCCCCCGGTTTCAG
>NZ_JBXWSJ010000024.1:0-74459 GCF_059613365.1 Ruegeria sp. BHSA163 | reverse complement strand
TCTGAATGGGGCGCGTGCCATGTCTTTTGCTTTTATCAATACGAATTTCTTTGGAAGAGAGTCGGCTCGCGGGATCGGAACGAAAATCGCCTTGATCTTCTGCCTCAGCACTGCACACGCAGCGCTCGCCCAAGATCAAGAAAACGCGCCGCCGCCAAAGGTTTCGATCGCCGCCGCCTATACCGAAGAGATCACCGATGAAGCAGTGTTCATCGGCCGGGCCGAGGCAATTGATAAGGTCGACATAGTGGCGCGTGTCAACGGGTTCCTCGACAGCCAGGCTGTAGAAGACGGAGCTTTGGTCAAAAAGGACGACCTGCTGTTTACAATCGAGCCTGACCTTTATGAGGCCACATTGGAAGCTCGCAAGGCCGATCTGGACAGAGCCGAAGCCAACCTTGAGCTCGCGAAAGTCGATCTGGCGCGTAAGGAAGAACTGTACAAGCGGGATGCAACACCCGAGTCCGAGCGCGACATAGCTCGCGCCAATGAGCTCGTCGCCGAGGCCGAAGTCAAAGCGGCAAATGCTGCCATTCAACAGGCGCAACTTGACCTAAGTTATACTCAGATACACGCCCCTTTTGACGGGCGTATCGGACGCGTAACAACCAGTGTTGGCGACGTCGTTGGCCCAACCAATCCACCATTGGTGAATTTGGTCCGCGAAGCGCCGATCTACGTAAATTTTTCTTTAAATGAGAAGCAGTTCACTACGGTTCTGGAGCAGGTAGGGGAGAACCCGGCCTCCTTAGCAGAAAGTAATAAGAGCCCGAATGTGCACGTCACGCTTCCAAATGGGACAGAACTGGACGAAACCGGGGAAATCGTTTTTGTGGACAACCGAATTGACCCGTTGACCGGTGCCATCACTGTACGAGCCGAGTTTGATAATGCTGATCGTCTGATAGTCGACGGGGCTTTCCTTAGCGTCCATATCGAAGCACTGGAACCGACGCTTCAAGTCCTCATCCCGCAGGCCGCCCTACAGCGTGATCAAAGGGGTGAATTCGTTCTGGTTGTTAACGATAAACAGATGGTTGAACAGCGATATATAACTACCGGTGATGTGGTTGGGTCGGCGATAATCGTTTCGGAGGGGCTGCGAGAAGGGGAAAGTGTGATTGTCGAGGGCCTCCAAAGGGTGCGTCCAGGAGTGGCCGTCGACGCGGTTGTTGCCACTGAACAGCCGGGAGAATAACTGATGTTCTCAGCCCTGTTCATCAGCCGGCCAAAGCTGGCGCTTGTAATCTCGCTCGTACTCACCATCATGGGTGGGATTGGCTATCTGGTGTTGCCAGTGGCCCAATTCCCGGACATTACGCCGCCAGTTGTTAGTGTCTCGACAACTTACACCGGGGCTAACGCGGAAACCGTTGAAAATACCGTTGCCGCGCCAATCGAAGCCCAGGTAAACGGTGTGGACGACATGATTTACATGACGTCGACCTCGTCGGACAACGGCAACTATTCATTGAATATCACCTTCGAGGTGGGCACCGACCCTGACATCGCCTCGGTAAACGTGCAGAACCGCGTGGCTCAGGCAATGTCTTCGCTGCCGACTGAAGTAACATCTTCGGGCGTAGTGACTCAAAAGGCATCCACAAATATGTTGTTGCTGGTCACTCTGACGTCGCCCAACGGCACATACGACAGTGTATTTCTTTCGAACTATGCCTCGATAAACCTAAAAGATGCCCTTGCCCGCATTCAAGGCGTCGGTAAGGCGGACGTTTTGACCAACCTGGAATATGCCATGCGTATCTGGATGGACCCGGACAAAATGGCTGCGCTTGCGATTACACCCGGGGACGTCATCAACGCCATTCGGGAACAGAATATCGAGGTTTCAGCAGGCTCGATAGGTGCGCCTCCAGTTCCTGAGGGGCAAACATTTCAGTACACGATCAAAACCAAAGGTCGGCTGACCTCGGCTGCAGAGTTTGGAGAAATCGTCATCAGAACCGGCGATGCAGGATCAATTGTGCGAGTTCGCGATATTGCGAGAGTAGAACTGGGAGCCGAATATTATCAGGCATCTGGATATTTCGACAGCGTTCCTGCAACTGTGCTTGGCATTTATCAAGCTCCAGGCGCAAACGCATTGGCGGTGTCGGATAGAGTCGAAGCCGAACTTGAACGCTTATCACGTGCATTCCCGATTGATGTGGAATATCAGGTGCCGTTCAACACCACTGATTTTGTCGAACAATCGTTGAGCGACGTGGTTTCAACACTGATCCTAACATTCATCCTTGTGATCTCGGTTGTCTTTATCTTCTTGGGCAGTTGGCGAGCGACAATTATTCCAGCAGTTGCCATTCCGGTATCATTGATCGGCACATTCGCTTTCTTACTTGCTTTCGGCATGTCGCTGAACACGATTTCTCTTTTCGCACTGGTACTAGCGATTGGTATCGTCGTTGATGATGCGATCGTTGTGGTCGAAAACGTTGAACGCATTATCGCCGAAGAAGGGCTGGCACCTGCCGAGGCTACGCGCAAAGCTATGGGCCAGATCACTGGACCTGTTATAGCAACCACTTTGGTTTTGCTTGCGGTCTTTGTACCAGTCACTTTCATGCCGGGTATTTCTGGTCGATTGTATTCTCAGTTTGCCGTTACAATCTCGACCGCGGTTGTTATCTCGTCGATCAACGCGCTGACACTTTCGCCTGCTCTTTGTGGCTTGGTGTTGCAGGCTCGTTCCGGACCTCCAAAGGGTCTTCTGGCCGTTTTCGAAGGTTTCATAGGTGGATTGCGTAACGGCTATGTCGCAATCGTTCGAAAATTGCTTATCGTACCTATCATATCGTTGGGCATCATCGCGGCGTTTGCGTTTGGCGGCGTGACTATTATGTCAAACACTTCCAGTGGCTTCCTGCCTTTAGAGGACAACGGATATTTGTTCGTGGATATCCAGCTACCGGATGCCGCCACATTGGAACGAACCGAGGCGGTTTCTGAACGGGTGGATGCACAGATACAACAGATCCCCGGAGTTGCGAGTACTGTTCTGATCAACGGTTTCTCGCTTCTAAATGGGACGATCACAAACGGATCCGCTATTTTTGTTAACCTCGATAATTGGGACGACCGGCAAGAGGACGATCTGAGCGCCGATGCAATTCTGGGAAAGGTCCTAACAATCGCAAACGGGGAGTCGGCGGCCTCGATTGTGGCCTTCAACCCTCCGCCTATTCAGGGTCTCGGAATGTCTGCTGGTGTTGAAATGGAGGTGCAGCAAACCGGAGGAGGAAGTCCGCAAGATCTGGCCTCTGCCGTTGGGTCTTTCGTCTACTCGGCCAATCAAAGGCCTGAAATCGGTCAGGCCTACACAACTTTCCGGGCAAATGTCCCTCAGTTATTTGTCGATCTGGATCGAGAAAAAGCGAAAACACTGCAAGTTTCCGTGGCCGAGATTTTCCAGACCATGCAGGCGCAGTTGGGGTCGTACTATGTCAACGACTTCAACCTATTCGGTCGGGTCTATCGTGTAATGATCCAAGCCGAAGGGTCATATCGCGATAATGTCGAGGATATCTCAAACCTGTACGTGCGATCGACGAAGGGCGAAATGGTGCCACTTGGAACATTAATTGACGTCGAAAATGTCTTGGGGCCCGTTCTGCTGAAACGGCATAACCTTTTCCGATCCGCCACAGTTACTGCGGTTCCGGCCGAAGGGTTGTCTACAGGCGATGCTATTAACGTGATGACAGAGGAATCGGCAACCGCCCTCCCGCCCGGATATTCGTTTGAATGGACTGGAACGGCGCAGCAGCAGCTTGCTTCTGGCGGCCTTGTGATCATTATTCTGGGACTTGCTGTTCTGTTTGGATACCTCTTTCTGGTTGGACAGTACGAAAGCTGGACCATGCCGGTTTCGATCCTGCTATCTGTGATCGTTGCACTGTTTGGGGCCGTTTCAGCCGTGGCCATCGTTGGTAGCGACATCAACCTCTACACACAGATCGGGATGATAATGCTTGTTGGCTTGGCCTCTAAGAACGGCATTTTGATCGTAGAATTCGCGATGGAGCAACGCGCGAATGGACTGTCGATCAAAGACGCGGCAGCTGAGGCCGCTCATCAACGATTCCGAGCCGTGATGATGACAGCCTTGTCATTCCTTCTTGGCGTTGTGCCGCTGCTTGCCGCCAGCGGTGCTGGCGCTGCCAGCCAAAAGGCAATTGGAGTTGCGGTATTCGGCGGAATGCTGGCTGCAACTTTATTTGGCGTCATCTTGGTGCCTGTGCTCTACGCCGTGATGCAGGGCTTGCGCGAATGGATCAAAGGCTCCAAAGGTGGCTCCGACAAGGAAGCCAGCGACGCTTTGACAGACGCATAGGGCTATAAATTCTTGGCGCCCCGTCCAGATGACGGGACGCTCGCCCATTTTTGGGCAATTGCTATTCGCAATGCTAATAAACGCACCAACCCAAAGGTTCAAAAGCATTTTCCGCCAGTCAGTTCCGTTGCGACTTGTCAGGTATTGATCCAACTGACACTATCCATGTTATTCAGAACTGGCACACGGAAGGGGAGAACCGGGCCATGATCGCTCTTTTGTTTGCGTTATTTGTCGCCACAATGGGCCTTAATTATTATGGCCGTACACAAGCAGGCACGACGCTTTTCCTGATAACGCTGGCGATGAGTATTTATTGGTTAAATTATCACGCCACTAGTCAGCTATCCATTCAACTTTAGGGTCCGAGCATTACCATGACACCTGAACTGTCCCGAACACTCAACGCCGTGGGAATGCTGGCTGTATGCTTGGTACTGGCGCTGGCTTACGGCTACCAAATTGCGCTTTATGAACTCCCCTGCCCGCTATGCTTGCTACAGCGCGTTGGCTTTGTCGCCGTTGGCGTCGGGCTTGGATTGAACCTGCTATATGGCTCTCGGCCACAACACTATGCAATCATGCTGCTTGCAGCGCTTTTTGGTGGCAGCGTAGCAATTCGCCAGATTCTTCTGCACATCGTGCCAGGTACCGGGCACTATGGCTCTCCAGTTCTGGGTCTGCATTACTACACTTGGGCGGCGATTTGTTTTTTTCTGATCCTTGTTGGAACAGCTGTCATGTTGATGTTCGAACGCCAGTATGCGTCCGAACCAAACACGGAACGATTTGGCGGAAACAAACTCGCACGTTTTGCATTTTTCACAATGTTGGGTTTGGCGGTGCTGAACGCCGCGTCAACCCTGATTGAATGCGGCCCAACTGTTTGCGCGGACCCACCAACCAGCTACAAATTGATTGACGAATTGGACAGCAACAACTGAGGATAGAACAACTTCCCAACAGGAGGCGCGAGCATGGGATTATTGGGGCAGCCGCTTGGCTACTATGACTACCTGACGTTTGTGGCGCTGATACTGCTGTTGGCGGCGGTTATGGCACTGTTTCTTTTCCTAATGGGGCTGCCTGGTCGAATTGCTATAAAACGCAACCATCCGCACGCCGAGGCCGTCAAAATCATGGGTTGGATGGGGTTTTTAGCAGTTGTCCCATGGGTGCACGCCTTTATGTGGGCATTTCATGATGGTGTAACCGTCGACATTCGCCGAGGTCCGGACGAAGAAAAGGACGCGATCCGCAAAGATATTGAACGTATGGGTGGCACCGTAAAAGAAGAGTACCAGCGCAAGTCCGGCGAAACCGAAAAGGGCTGAGGCTATAGAAAGAAACACACAATGCTTGTCGCCCTTGGCATAACCCTTTTTTATATCATTTTCGTCTGGTTCATCTTCTTCAAGATGCAGTGGCTGAAATTCAACATCACTTGGGGCATCGTTTCGTTCTGGGTTGGTGCCCACTTGTTGTTGATTTTTCTGGTTGCGCTACGGTTTTTCCAACCCTTTTCAGCCGACAGTCACGTCGTTCGTTCGACAATACAAATTGTTCCAAAACTGACCCAACCCACGATCTTGACCGAGGTTCTGGTCGAGCCCAACACTCAAGTCACCAAGGGAGATCCGCTCTATCGCTTCGACGACACTGTGTTTTCGTTGGCCGTCGACAACGCCAAAGCGCAATTGGTCACCGCAGAGCAAAACGCAAAAATTCTTGAACAGGATGTGATTTCTTCAACCGAAGCGGTTGAGCGTGCCAACGCGCAACTGGCGTATGCGCAAACGCAACAAGCTCGGTATGAGAACCTTGTACCGGCTGGAGGAGCTCGACAAGACGAACTGGATCGATGGAATGAACAGGTCACCGAGGATCAAGCGGCCGTAAAACAAGCGGAAGCAAACTTGCAAAAAGCTAACCTCGCGCTGGAATCTCAGATAGACGGCGTTAACACGGGTATATTGCAAGCGCAGGCGCAATTGTCAGAAGCTGAGTATTTCCTTGAAAACACTACGATTTACGCACCCGAAAACGGCATGATCGTTTCGCAGCAGGCCCGCCCCGGCTTGGTCGTGGGCGACGTCAGGCTTGGCGCAATCGCCAGTTTTGTAACTGAGGACGAGCCATACATTCTTGCTACATTTCGCCAGCAGAACCTGAAATTTGTCGAGCCAGGCCAACCCGTCGAAGTAGCGCTGGATCTATACCCCGGAGAAATTTTACCTGGCAAAGTCGAGGCGATTTGGTGGGCTACCCGCCAAGGTCAGTACCTTCCATCGGGCCGCCTTCCGGGTTTTGAAGTGCCGAAACTGCCAGGTCGGATAGCGGTACAAATCACGGTTGATGTGCCCGAAGGCCACACATTTCCAGCGGGCGGCCATGCCGCCGTAGCAATTTATACCGGTCAGGGGAAAAGCTTTGAATTTCTGAGACGCATTAACATCCGTCTCTATTCTTTTGCAAACTTTATCAGACCACTGGATATTTGAGGATGCGCTCCATGAAACTCCATTGGCTGATGGGCTCTGCAATATGCGTAGCTTCTCTTGTTGCCTGTGCCCCGGTTGGGCCAGATTTCGTTCGACCAAACTCTCCGGTTGTAAAACAATGGATCGAAGTAAACAGCCCAAACGCAAATGCCAGTGGTTTAACATCACGCAGCGCGCCGGTCGTCAAATGGTGGGAGACTTTTAACGACCCGACCCTGAACAAACTGATTGCGCAGGCATATTCACAGAACCTGAGCCTTCAGGTCGCCGGAGCCAGAGTTTTGCAGGCCCGCGCCCAGTTGGGCATAGCATTTGGAGAGCTGTATCCGCAGTCGCAAGCCATAGGTGGCTCGTTACAGCAGCGTCGGATCAGCGAAAACTTAGGACCGATCTCGGACATTCGACGCATTATCCCGTTAGACACCGAATTCTCAACTTCACAAGTTGGTTTTGACGCTCAGTGGGAGTTGGACGTTTGGGGCGCGCAAAGGCGCGGTGTTCAGGCGGCAAGATCCAACTTGGCCCTACAAGTTGCAAACTATGACGATGCTCTTGTAACGCTGACTGGCGACGTCGCCGCGCTTTATATTAATATTCGTTCATTACAAGAGGCACAGCAGGTCGCGCGCGAGAATATCAAACTGCAACAAGAAGCGTTGGACCTTACCGAGTTGCGCTTTAATAACGGAGTTACAACCGAACTTGATGTTCAGGAATCCACTGCGCTGTTAAACAACACTCAAGCTTTGGTGCCAGAGTTGGAAAGCGATCTTCAACAAGCAAAAAACACTCTGGCGGTTCTTCTGGGCACGACCCCGTCAAACATGTCGGGCATGTTGGGCGGTTCTGGTCGTATTCCGACTGCACGATCTAACGTAGCGGTTGGTGTTCCTGCTGAATTGTTAAGACGGCGCCCGGACGTCAGGGCCGCTGAGCTGGCTGCGGCAACACAATCCGCGGAAGTGGGAATTGCCATGGCAGATCTTTACCCGCAGTTTATCTTGTCTGGCGCTGTAGGATTGCAGGCTTCAGGCGGGCGGGACCTGTTCAGCTCTGGCAGTGGAACAGGGTTGGCCAACGCGGGTGTGGTCTGGAACGTGCTGAATTATGGCCGGATCAAGAATAACGTTCGCGCGCAGGATGCAGCATACCAAGCGTTGATAGCCAATTATCAAAACACCGTTTTAACCGCGTATTCCGAAGTCGAAAGCGCGATGGTCGCGTATAGCGAGGCTCGTAAACAAGTCGCTTTTTATCAGCGCAGCGTCGAGGCCTCACGTCGGGCTGCGGAAATTGCCGTGGATCAGTACCGCGACGGCATCGCCAGTTACTCGCGAATATTGAACACCCAAACCGCGCTATTAAGGTCACAGGCGAATTTAATCGAAGCCCGCCAACAGGTGTCGACCAATTTAGTTTCAATTTACAAGGGGTTAGGAGGCGGCTGGCAAATCAGGCAAAATCAGGAGTTCTTACCTGAAACTGTTCTTGCAGAAATGGCGTATCGCACGGATTGGGGAGATCTTCTGGAAAATACACCAACCCGCGCGAGCCTGAATTAACAACTATTTTGTCAAACCTCTAAGCCCACCCGAGATCAATATGTTGACCTCGTACAGAATGCGAGGCGCGGCCAGCCCGCCGGGGCTGGCCAAATAGTTGGGGCTCCATTCCGGGTCAAATTTCTGCTTAAAGGTTCGCAGTCCTTCGAAGTGATAGAATTGCTCACCATGATCGTAAACAAACCCGCCGATCCGGTTCCAGATCGACGCTAGCTGCCGATTTTCGATCCCCGAAAACGGGGCCGCCCCAAGTGAAAACCAGTGGAACCCTTGCTCTGCTCCCCAGGCCATCATTTCGGCAAAAAGAGCGTCCATGACAAAACTTGGGCTGTCTGGCTCGTAACGCATTAAATCCAAGGAAAGTTCGGATTTGTGACCACCCTGAAAGAGGTTGGCAAAAGCCAAGATTTGGTTGGTTTCCCGATCTCTTAATACCGCAAAATCAAAGTAAGATAAGTAATCATCATCGAACCCTCCCAGCGCAAATCCCTTCTCTTCTCCTGCTTTATGCTCAAGCCAGTGATCGGAAATTTTGCGCAGTTCCGGCAGAATTGGCGCCATCCGCTCTTTAGGAATTATTTCAAATACATAGCCTTCGCGTTCCGCCCTGTTCTTCGCCTGCCGAAAGCGTTTGCGAGACTTGCCGTCCAAAGAAAAATCTTTAAGCGGGACGCGGGCGACTTCTCCTATCTTTAAGATTGAAAGCCCGAGGTCCAGAAAGGTTGGAAGATACTTGGTCGATACACTATAAAACGCGCATAGTTTACCCTCTCGATCAGCGCGCTCACGCAATTGCCAGATTAGTTGAACACCTGCCGTCTCGTCTCCGACCGGTTCGCCTTTTGTGATCAAGGCATTGCCAGTATCGGCATATGCTAAAAACGCGGTTTCGTCCGAGGATATCAGAAACTGTTTGTCTCCGGTCAGGGCAATCTGAGCTTCGGTATCTTCGCATTCCAATGCAAGCCGCTCTACAACCGCAGGAATTTCCGTGCGCGCGGGTGTTGGAATTTCTCGCCCGAAAAGAGAATTTATGGCGACCACACCAAGGATCACGGCCACCGCAAGGCTGGATCTCAGGAACCGAGACGCATCCCCGTTCCAAGCAAAGTCCCACCAAAGCGCATTTTCGTATTCAACGTGAGAGTAAGCAAAAAGCCCAATCCAGAAGATCACCGCTAACAGGGCGACAACGCTGACAAGCCAAGGGATGTTCAGGCGAAAGATGGACGCTCCACTGACTCGATAGAACGCGCTTCGAAACATTGCAAGCAGACCAATCGTGGCCAGCATCGACAACGCCTCATGCGTGTCCAAGCCCTTGGCAAGCGACGCAAAAAAACCAGCGACCATTAGCAGCATGGCAACCACCCACGCGCGATACAGCTTGCGGAACAGCCCACGTGACACCAACAGCAGCAGCAAACCTATTGCACTGCCTGCCAAATGTGACGCTTCTACGAAGGACAACGGCAAAACTTCACGTAAAATTCCAAGGTTTTGTGAACTGGATGGCAACGCTCCGGACACGAGCATGATAGCGCCTGCAACAGCCGCGACACCGGCAGCGACCATTGGAACAATCGGGCGGATAACACGGTAAATCCAAGTCGCCGCTCCGCCGATGCGATGCCGTTGAGTCAGAGCGGATGCGATAGCTATGGACAACGTCGCAATAGCGAAAGGAAGAAAAGTATAGACAACCCGATACAACAACAGAGCTGCAATGACGTCCGATCGACCCGACGCGCCAAGGCCCGCGATCAAGGTTGCCTCAAACACACCTAAACCACCCGGAGCGTGACTGAGAATACCGATTGCGATTGCAGCAACGAAAATCGTGAAAAAATAGGGATAGCCTACACCGAGATCATCGGGCATCAGTACATAGAGCGTCATTGAAGCGCCAAAGATATCACCCAAAGCAGCAAGCGTGAGCAGGCCGGCCAGTTTGCCGCCGGGCAAGTTAAACCCGAGCCCAGCAAAACCGAACCTTCGCCCACCACGTGAAAGCCAGACGAACAAAACAGCGAGGCCAGTCAGCAATATTAGGCCTATCACGGTTTCCACCGTCTCACTAATGGGCAGGACCTTGGAAATACCGTCAGGATGCAGCGTCAGCAAAAGCCCCATTATCAGGACCAAGCCCATCCAAAACGCGATCCAAGAAGTTGCAATGACACCGGCTACTCGGCTCAGATCCAAGCCTAAAGACGCGTAAATTCTGTATCGGATTGCCGTGCCAGTTATGTATGAAAACCCAACACAGTTCGATACAGCATAACCGGTTGCGCCAGCCATTCCTGCCACAGGTAGAGGAACCTTTCCGTCCGCAACGCTCTGCACGGCGAAGACATCGTAAAGGGACAGTGAAAGAAAACTAAACGCGGTCCAACAGAGAGCAAAAAAAAGTGTTTGCCACCGTGTATTTGCAACGTCCGCGGTAACTTCGGACCATTTCACGTGTGCCGAAAGTTCGTGCAAAACAGCCAGCGCAATTAGAGTTACAAGCAAAGGTACAGCAACCCGGACAAGAGGCTTTTCAAGCAGGCCGGATGCTTTGTTCACCCAATCCGTTGATTGCGACTCGTCGGGTGCTGCTTGAGTGGTCATCGCAATAGTCCCGCCTTTGTCCCGTCCAACTGCCAGACGGTAACGACCCGCCAACAAGGTAAGTTTTGCACAAATCTCAAGGCCGTCAAAGCGTTACCATTGGTTCATCAAGATCGGCCCTTGCGAGTCGACAAAAGCAGATTTGTTTCTGACCGAGTGATCCCTTCCATCCGGCGAATTTGAAACAAAACTCCATCCAGTTCAGCCAGCGTATCCGTTCCGATCTCGGCGATTAGATCCCAGCTGCCGTTAGTAGAATGCACTGCCCGCACCTGTTGCATTGCAGCGATACGTGACATTATTCTCTCTGTCCCGCGACCTTCGATCCCCAACATCATCAGACCTCGTACCGGACTTTCCGCAACATTCTTGCGTGTCACCACTGTAAATCCTACGATTTCCCCAGACTGCTTGAGCCGATGTAGACGACTGCGCACAGTTGTGCGCGTTACCCCAAGCGTTTCGGCAAGTTCCGACAAGGACGCGCGGGCATCTCGATGTAGCGCATTTAGCAGTTTATTGTCCAAATCGTCCAAGATTGACTTCCATATCGGTTCATCCAGCTTCTTTTTGAGCACTTTGTTGTCTTCTCGCAACCCGCATTGCGTCGATAAAAGAACATATGGACAAAAAATCGCTGATCTTAGTTGGTGCGCCGATGGATTCCGGAAAACGGCGTCAAGGATGTCGCATGGGTCCAGATGCATATCGTGTGGCCGGGCTAGGGCAAGCCTTACGTGATCTTGGGCATGAGGTGGATGACGTAGGCGATACCGTACCGGACCCAGTCGAGATACCTTCCCACGAACATTTATACGCCTTGCCAGAATGTGTTGGTTGGACTCAAGCTTTGGGTCGAGCGGCACAAAATTCTGCCGTCCGGGGAATGCCAATTTTTATGGGTGGAGACCACGCTCTGTCTATGGGAACCGTCTCGGGGATGGCAGCGTACGCCAACAAGATTGGGCGACCCTTGTTTGTGTTGTGGCTTGATGCGCACAGTGATTTCCACACCCCCGACAGCACCAGCAGCGGCAATCTGCACGGCACACCCGTAGCTTATTTCACGGGGCAGTCAGGCTTTGAAGCCTTCCCTGCCCCTGCCGTACCTGTCCCCACTGACCGTGTTGGTATGATCGGGCTTCGATCCGTCGATCTGGAAGAACGAACCATTCTGGAACAGGCGCGCGCAATGCTGGCGGATATGCGCACGATAGATGAGCATGGGATAAAAGCTCCCTTGATCGCCTTTCTTGACAAAGTTCGTACGGCAAATGGCATCTTGCACGTTTCACTGGACGTTGACTTTTTGGACCCTGCCATAGCGCCAGCCGTCGGGACCACTGTACCCGGAGGCGCAACGGAACGCGAAGCGCATTTGGTCATGGAGCTACTACACGAAAGCGGTCTGGTGTGTTCGCTGGACCTTGTCGAGTTGAACCCGTTTCTCGATGAACGCGGTCGTACCGCAAAACTGATGGTCGACTTGGCAGCCTCACTTATGGGTCGCCGGATCTTTGATCGCCCGACCCGGAGTTTCTGATGCACTCGCTTCAATCACCGTCCGCAGTTGTTATGATCCGACCTCATGCATTTGCTTCCAATCCTGAAACCAGCCACGACAACGCGTTTCAAACTCTGGCGCAAACATCATCACAGGCAACTTCCTCTACTGCCTTGCAGGAACATGACGAGGCTGTGTACCAGTTGAGAGCTGCTGGCATCACTGTTCACGTTTTCGATGATCATGGGAATCTTGATACGCCAGACAGTGTTTTTCCCAACAATTGGTTCTCAACACATCCTGGCGGCCATGTGGCTATCTATCCAATGTTCGCGCCATCTCGCCGACGTGAACGGCGCGATGACGTAATCAAGCTGCTCAAACAAGAATACCGCGTTCAGGATGTGATTGATTACTCTGGTTTGGAACAGGACAACCTTGCGTTAGAAGGTACTGGCGCAATGGTTTTGGACCATGTCGGTCGCATTGCTTACACAGTTAAATCCAACCGTGCGGACCCTGTTTTGCTAGAAAGGTTTTGCACGCATTTCAACTATGAACCCATTGCTTTCCAAGCCAAGGAATCAGCCGGGCGCGACGTCTACCATACCAATGTTTTGATGGGTATCGGCACTCAATACGCGCTGATTTGTCTAGATATGATCCCGGACCAAGAACGACGGGCCACCGTTCGGGCAAGGCTTGAGGAATCTGGTCGCAAAATCGTCGAACTTTCGCACGCGCAAATCGCAGAATTTGCAGGCAATGCCATCGAACTTAATGGGAAAAATGGTTTGGTTCTTGCCTTGTCCAGCAGAGCCTTGTCGTCACTTACGCCCGAGCAGCTCTCTATCATTGAAAACAGCGCAAGACTGCTTCCGTTGTCCGTGCCAACAATCGAAACCGCCGGCGGTTCCGTTCGCTGCATGATCGCAGGCATCCACCTTTCCCGCCGATAGGAGTCAAATATGCAACCTTCCGATAAGGCTCTTGTCCCCTTTGTCTCCGTAGACAACATGATGCGGTTGGTACACCACATCGGTGTCGAAAAAATGATCATCGAGCTTGCCGCCGTGATTGAAGCGGATTTCAAACGCTGGGAAAGCTTTGACAAAACGCCCCGGATTCCCGCCCATTCGCCCCATGGCGTGATCGAACTTATGCCGACTTCCGATGGCGAAGCATATGGTTTCAAATACGTCAACGGCCATCCCAAAAACACATCCGAGGGCTTACAAACCGTAACAGCCTTTGGCCTACTGGCTGACGTTTACACTGGTTATCCTACTCTGCTGACAGAGATGACAATTTTGACCGCATTACGAACGGCAGCCACCTCTGCGCTAGTTGGCAGCTACCTGGCTCCTATAAACGCAAAAACCATGGCCATGATCGGCAATGGCGCCCAATCCGAATTTCAATGTCTAGCATTCAAGGCAATGTGCGGCATAGACACGGTGCGCCTTTATGACATTGATCCGAATGCGACCGTGAAATGTGCTGCAAACTTAAGCGGCAAGGGTCTCTCAGTGATATCCTGCAAGACACCCGAGGATGCTATTGAAGGTGCGCAGATCATCACCACCTGCACAGCGGATAAGAAATACGCCACAATTCTAACAGACAACATGGTTGGCCCAGGGGTTCATATCAACGCTATCGGTGGAGACTGCCCTGGCAAGACCGAACTGCACAAAGACATTCTTTTACGGTCGGACATATTTGTAGAGTACCCAGAGCAGACCCGCATCGAAGGTGAGATTCAGGCATTGGATGACGACTATCCAGTAACCGAGATGTGGCAAGTCATGGCAGGACAGTCGAAAGGCCGCACAGATGACCGCCAAATTACCCTATTCGACAGCGTCGGATTCGCGATCGAAGATTTCTCGGCCCTGCGCTACGTCAAACAGGCTATAGACGGAACGGAGTTCTTTGAACCTTTGGACATGCTGGCCGACCCCGACGATCCTCGCGATTTGTTTGGCATGGTAATGCGAGCTGTCTGATCTGGCAGAAACCGCTACTTTGTTATCTCGTCAAACGCTGTGCTTCCTGCGCGAGGCTCTTACAGACCAAGAATTTGGTCCAATCCAATCTGGCGACTTTTTTGATAGACGCCTGACTTCGTGTGCTTTCTCTAACTAGCTTGCGAGCGACGGTAGATAGAGCACGATGCCAGGGAAAGCGACGAGCAACGCTATTGTAACGGCATCTGCAACAAAGAAAGGCGTCACGCCTTTAAAAACGTCCTGAACGCTAAGGTCGGGACGAACGCCAGCCACAACAAAACAGTTGAGACCTATCGGCGGCGTGATCAAGCAGAACTCGGCCATTTTCACAACCAGTATACCAAACCAGATCGCACACATCGGTCCTGACATGCCAAAAGTGCTGTCTGCGGCACTTACCGCTTCACCTCCATTTAGGGCCATAACTGCGGGGTAAACAACGGGCAGTGTAAGCAGCAGCATCCCGATTGCATCCATGAACATGCCCAACACTGCATAAGCCAACAGTATGCATATCAGGATCAGCATCGGCGACATCTCTAACGACGTGATCCAATCCGAGAATGCGCCCGGCAGATCAGCGAAGCCTAGAAACCGGACGTAGATGAGCACGCCCCAAATTATGGCGAAAATCATAGCCGTTAACTTTGCGGTCTCAAGAAGGGCAGATTTGAACTCTTGCCACCGCATACCGTGGATCAAAGCGAAACAGAAGACGATGAAGGCACCGATCGCTCCGCCTTCGGTTGGAGTGCCCCACGCATCTTCGCCAAACGGGTTGTATACGAAACAAATTATGATCAGGATCACGGCGACGATTGGCAGTGCTCCGGGCAACGCCGCAAGACGTTGTTTCCAGGTAAATCCGGTCACAGGAGGACCCACGGTTTTGAAAATCACAGCTATGCCCACGATCAACAAGCCGTAGATTACCGCCGAGAATGCACCTGGTATAAAGCCGGCGAGCAACAATTTTCCCACATCCTGCTCGACAATAATGGCATAGATCACAAGTATCGCAGAGGGTGGAATAAGCGAAGCCAGCGTCCCACCTGCGGCGACAACGCCTGCGGCGAAACGTTTGTTGTAGCCGACAGATAACATCTCGGGGATAGCTATACGCGCAAATACTGCGGACGTGGCGACAGATGCCCCTGAAACAGCCGCAAATCCTGCGGTGGCAAATACAGTAGATACGGCTAGTCCGCCCGGGACCCAGGCGACCCAACGTTTCGCCGCCTCAAACAACGCGCGAGTAAGTCCGGCGTAATAAGCGAGGTAACCGATAAGGATAAACGTCGGGATCAAACTGAGCGTGTGAGAAGCGACCTTGGAATGTGGTACCTGCCCCGCCGTTTTCACAGCCACGGTCAGAGCCTTGCCAAAACGTTCTGGGTCATAGCCGAACTTTGCCCAAAAAATCCAGATTAGTCCGACAAGCCCCGCCAGAGCCGCAGCAAAAGCCACACGCATCCCCGTGACCACCAGAACCAACAGACCACCCGTGACCCAAAGCCCGATATCTATCGTGTCCATGAGTTACGAGCGCCTTTCAAACTGTTCAGCTTCGGCAGCTGCCTGAGCTGCTGTGTCCTGAATCAAGGGCACTGCAACTGGATGCTCCAGACCCAGAACCAACGCCTTTCCATACCCCCAGATTTGTAAGATCAGACGCAGGCAAAGCACTGAAAAAGCTATCGGAGCCAGAAGCTTGGCGGGCCAGAGTGGAATGCCGATGTCGATTGAGCTATCGCGGCTCCAAAAAGGTGCACTGAAATCAAAGGACCGTTCAAAATGCGACCAGCTGCCCCAAACGAGGGCAAGCATAAGAAGCAGGATCAGAACAACCGAGATAGTCTCAAACAGCCACAGAGAACGCCCGTGCAATCGTGAGATCACGATATCCATACGAATATGCCCGCCGTCGCGTTGCACAAATGAAATGCCGAGGAATGCTATCAACGGCATAGCCTGCTCGATCCAGTCAACATAGCCAGGCAGCGGCGCGTTCAGCGCATTTCGTCCACTGACCGACACAACTGCCAGCGCCATAAGGCCAAACACAGCTATACCACTTAGCAGAGCCAGAAATCGTTCAAGCTTCAATAATTTTTTATCCAGACGGCTTATCAGGCTGCCGTCTTCTAACACCGTTGCCTGTCCCGCCATATAAGGTGATCCCTCAAGTCCAAGTGGCCGGGCGTTAAAAAACGCCCGGCCCTTACGGTCAGTTACCGCCGCGTTGCTGTTTCAAGGTCGCTTGAACAAGATCATACAGGTCTTGCGCCGGTAGTCCTTGTGCCGACATATCAGCAATCCATTGCTCGCGGATTGGATCGGCCGCCTTGGCGCGGAATTCTTCGATCACAGCGTCATCAATGGTTACTTTCGTAACGCCCTTCTCCTGTAGAACACTGTCCCATTTTTCAAGCAGGCCAGCGTAATTAGCCAAGTAATGATCAATTGCCTCATCTATAGAGCTATCAAGCGCTTCACGATGTTCAGCCGGCAAGGCTTCATAAGCATCGATATTGACGACGACGGGACAGTTGACTGTGCCAGGGTTTAAGTTAGCGGTCCACCAATCAGCCTCGTTGATCGTGCCAAATGACAAATGCGCGTGCTGCGCAAAAGCAACTGTGTCGACTACACCAGACTCCATAGCGTTAAATGCCTCGGTCGCAGGTACAGAGGTCGGAACGCCGCCAACGGCTTCGAAAGCTTTCCCGAGCCCTCCTGTCGCGCGGACGCGCATGCCGTCAAACTCGGCAAGTTGATCCCTTGGGTCGCCGGTACCAACGAGGTTGTACTGTGGCATTGGCGAGGTCATAATAATGCGGGCATTCCACTGGGCCATCTCGTCTTTGACTGCTGGGTGGTCATAAACCGCATGGCTGACCGCCACTTCTTCGTCCAGATTATTCACGCCCAGAAATGGCAACTCCAAAACAGTAATCGCGCGGTTCTTGTCTCGGTGGTAGCCTGCGCAGAACTGCGCCATTTCAAATGCACCAATTTCGATGCCATCCAGATTTTCACGCGGTTTTGAAAGCCCACCATAGCTTACGTTGATGGTGAAATCCCCGTTGGTTTTCTCGTTAACCAGTTCAGCTAATCTCTCCACATGCTCAGTAAAAGCACGCCGCTTGCCCCATACCGAAGCGTTCCATTCGGTGGCTGCGGCCTCTGTAACGAACGCCGTTGCTATGACGCCCACGGCAACACCGCTAAACATCCTGTTCATATTGGTCTCTCCCTTATGTGCGCCCCTTCTTCGGGACGCTTATATTCGAAGCTAGCGCTTAGTCTGGAATCTGCCAACCCCCGCTCGTTTCAGCGTGTATTCGACCTCATCACCGATCAAGAGTCAGTCAAGATTGGACGGTCGAGTCAACAGAGCGCAAAATTCATGACATCTACCTCGTTGTTTTTTATCGTTTTTTCAAATATTTCTATGATTTTTTTACAAAATTGACTTAAATCAAAAAACTTGTTTACAAACTAATCCAAGGATTACCGCAATTTATTTATTTATTTTCACAATCCCGTATTATTCGAGTAGGGGAGAAACGGCTCGACATTGCCTGATCGGCGGGCAAAATCGAACCGATATATTCCAAATCAGAGGGAGGAGCCTCAGAAATGAACACCGCTGCCCAGGCAGATGCCAAGACCTATCCGCCATCCGCAGAAACTATTGCGCGCGCGCATGTCAATGCCGAACAGTATGCAAATATGTACGCTGCATCCGTGAGTGACCCCGCGACTTTTTGGGGAGAACACGGCAAACGGATCGATTGGATCAAGCCATATACTCAAGTCAAAGACGTCAACTATGACTTCGGGTCGGTAAAGATCAACTGGTATGCCGACGGCACATTGAACGTTTCGGCCAATTGCCTGGACCGCCACTTGGAAACCCGCGGTGATCAGACAGCGATAATTTGGGAGCCAGACGATCCCAATGACGCAGCCCAGCACATAACCTACGCTGAGTTGCACCGCCGCACCTGCAGGATGGCTAACATCTTGGAATCGCTTGGTGTTCGCAAAGGCGAGCGTGTTGTAATCTATCTTCCCATGATACCAGAAGCAGCTTATGCAATGCTGGCTTGTGCCCGAATTGGCGCAATACATTCGATCGTTTTTGCCGGTTTTTCACCCGATGCACTGGCTGCTCGGGTCAACGGTTGCGACGCAAAAGTTGTCATAACTGCGGACGAAGCTCCTCGCGGGGGACGCAAGACTCCTTTAAAATCGAATGCGGACGCTGCATTGCTGCACTGCAAGGACAGTGTGAAATGCCTTGTGGTCAAACGGACAGGCGGGCAGACGACTTGGATCGATGGCCGGGACTACGACTATAACGAAATGGCTCTGGAGGCTGACGACTATAGCGCTCCGGCTGAAATGAACGCCGAAGATCCGTTGTTCATTCTATATACGTCCGGTTCAACTGGTCAGCCAAAGGGTGTTGTGCACACCACAGGCGGATACTTGGTTTACGCATCCCTTACACACGAAATCACATTTGATTACCAGGAAGGTGATGTCTACTGGTGCACGGCAGACGTAGGTTGGGTTACTGGACACAGTTATATCGTCTATGGCCCACTGGCCAACGGCGCAACGACGCTGATGTTCGAAGGGGTCCCGACTTTTCCCGACGCGTCACGGTTCTGGCAAGTTTGTGAAAAACACAAGGTAAATCAATTCTATACGGCTCCAACCGCAATTCGAGCCCTGATGGGACAAGGGAACGAATTTGTCGAAAAGTGCGACCTGAGCGACCTCAAGGTTTTGGGCACCGTCGGTGAACCTATCAACCCTGAAGCCTGGAATTGGTACAATGAGGTCGTTGGTAAAGGGAACTGCCCGATCGTAGATACCTGGTGGCAGACCGAAACCGGCGGTCACCTGATGACCCCCCTGCCCGGTGCACACGCGATGAAGCCCGGCTCGGCCATGAAACCATTTTTTGGCATCGTGCCCGTCGTTCTGGACCCGCAATCCGGCGTCGAGATCAGCGGAAATGGCGTCGAAGGAGTGTTGTGCATTAAAGATAGCTGGCCCGGACAAATGCGCACCGTCTGGGGTGATCATGAGCGGTTCGAAAAAACCTACTTCTCGGACTACAAAGGTTACTACTTTACAGGAGATGGGTGCCGTCGGGACGAAGACGGTGATTACTGGATCACTGGCCGCGTTGACGACGTAATCAACGTCTCAGGCCACCGCATGGGCACGGCCGAGGTAGAAAGCGCGCTGGTTGCACATGCCGCCGTTGCCGAGGCTGCCGTTGTTGGTTACCCCCATGAAATCAAAGGACAGGGTATCTATTGCTATGTCACTTTGATGAATGATCGAGAGCCAAGTGATGAGCTTCTGAAAGAACTTCGCACTTGGGTGCGAACCGAGATTGGACCGATTGCCAGCCCAGACGTTATTCAATGGGCCCCGGGCCTTCCCAAGACCCGTTCAGGTAAGATCATGCGCCGCATTCTGCGGAAGATTGCCGAAAACGACTTTGGCTCGCTTGGCGATACGTCGACCCTCGCTGATCCGTCGGTTGTCGAGGACCTTATCGAAAACCGAGCAAGCAAGTGAGGGCGCGATGGAAGCTGCTGCGACCATAACACCGGCCGTTCTGATCCTTCTCGGCCCTCCGGGTGCCGGGAAGGGAACACAGGCGCGAATGCTCGAAGACGAATTCGGGCTGGTGCAACTCAGCACCGGTGACCTGCTGCGAGCGGCTGTTGCTGCGGGAACAGAGGCTGGAAAAGCAGCGAAGGCCGTGATGGAGGCTGGCGAGCTTGTAGGCGACGAGATTGTCATCGCAATTCTGCGCGACCGCCTGGCGGAACCGGATTGCGCCAAGGGCGTCATTCTAGACGGTTTCCCTCGCACCACGGTTCAAGCCCAAGCACTGGATCAGTTGCTGTCGGAAACCGGACAGAAAATTAGTGCAGCTATCAGTCTAGAAGTCGATGATGCCGAAATGGTTACGCGTATCTCGGGTCGCTACACCTGCAGTATGTGCGGAGAAGGCTACCACGATACGTTCAAAGTACCGGTGGCCGAAGGCAAATGCGACAAATGCGGCCACGCAGAATTCACGCGCCGTGCCGATGACAATGCAGAGACCGTCGCGTCACGTCTTGCAGCGTATCACGAGCAGACGGCGCCGTTGATCAGTTATTACCAAGATCATGGCGTTCTGAAAGGCCTGAACGCCAGGGGAAATATCGAAGAAATCACTGGCAATCTCAAAAGGATAGTGAGCGACGCGATGAACTGAGGGAATAACGCCCGCCCTGAATGAGGGCCGAATTCCTAAACGAATACTTCAACGGAACCGCCTCGGCGGATCGGAGAAGTTATGCCTGATGCCGGTCAGCAACCGGCACAACGAAATGCGGCCTCGCGCGTAAGAGTTTGAGACGCGGGCCGCCCAAGGAGGAAGCGAAGGAGGAACCCGCAATGGCGGATCAATCAACAAACTCCGCGCAGAGTGCCGAAGCTGACAAGGGCTATTGGCAGGCAAATCTGCGTCTCATTTACATCAGCCTCGCAATATGGGCGCTGGTTTCGTTTGGATTCGGCATACTGCTGCGTCCGTTGCTGTCCGGCATTGCCGTGGGCGGCACCGATCTGGGCTTTTGGTTCGCCCAACAGGGTTCGATCCTGGTCTTTCTGGTGCTGATCTTCAACTACGCCTGGCGCATGAACAAACTCGACGCCGAACATGGCGTTGAAGAAGAATAAGGGAGCGTCGGGACAATGGATCAGTTTACCATCAACCTGCTGTTTGTCGGTGCGTCTTTTGCGCTGTACATCGGCATCGCGATCTGGGCCCGCGCGGGCTCCACATCGGAATTCTACGCCGCCGGCCGCGGTGTTCACCCGGTCACCAACGGTATGGCGACAGCGGCAGACTGGATGTCTGCGGCCTCTTTCATTTCGATGGCGGGCCTTATCGCCTTTACTGGCTACGACAACTCGACCTTCCTGATGGGGTGGACCGGTGGCTACGTGCTGCTGGCTCTGCTTCTTGCGCCTTACCTGCGTAAGTTCGGCAAATACACCGTCTCGGAATTTATCGGCGACCGTTTCTACAGCCAGACCGCACGCGTCGTTGCCGTGATCTGTCTGATCGTTGCATCGGTGACCTACGTGATCGGTCAAATGACCGGCGTTGGCGTGGCCTTTGGCCGCTTCCTTGAGGTTTCGAACACATCCGGTCTGCTGATCGGTGCCTGTGTCGTGTTTGCATACGCGGTGTTTGGCGGGATGAAGGGTGTGACCTACACCCAGGTTGCTCAGTACTGCGTGCTGATCACCGCCTACACAATCCCGGCAATCTTTATCTCTTTGCAGCTGACCGGCACGCCAATCCCAGCGCTGGGTCTGTTCGGTGACACCGCCAGTGGAGAGCCCCTGCTGACCAAACTGGATGCGATTGTGACCGAGTTGGGCTTTGCGGACTACACTGCCCACCACTCGAACACTTTGAACATGGTGCTGTTCACACTTTCGCTGATGATCGGTACGGCTGGTCTGCCGCACGTTATCATGCGCTTCTTTACCGTACCTCGCGTGTCGGACGCGCGCTGGTCGGCTGGATGGACGCTGGTTTTCATCGCTTTGCTGTACCTGACCGCCCCCGCGGTCGGCGCAATGGCGCGGCTAAACATCACCGATATGATGTGGCCCAACGGTGGAATCGATGGCGGCGCTGTTTCAGTAGAAGAGATTGACAATGATCCTCGCTATGACTGGATGGCCACATGGCAGAAAACCGGCTTGCTGGATTGGGAAGACAAAAATGGCGACGGCAAGATCCAGTACTACAATGACAAGAACGCCGACATGCAGGCTCTTGCAGAGGAAAAAGGCTGGGTCGGCAATGAGCTTACAAAGTTCAACCGCGACATCCTGGTTCTGGCCAACCCCGAAATCGCCAACCTGCCCGGTTGGGTGATTGGTCTTGTTGCTGCTGGTGGTCTGGCTGCCGCGTTGTCAACCGCAGCTGGACTGTTGCTCGCGATTTCGTCTGCCGTGTCTCATGACCTGATCAAAGGTGCTATCAATCCGCAGATCTCAGAAAAAGGCGAGCTTTTGTCAGCGCGGATCGCAATGGCTGTGGCTATCCTTGTCGCAACATATCTGGGTCTGAACCCACCCGGGTTTGCGGCGCAGACGGTTGCGTTGGCTTTCGGTCTGGCGGCAGCCTCGATATTCCCGGCACTTATGATGGGAATCTTCTCGACCCGCATTAACAACACAGGCGCGGTATGCGGTATGCTGGCGGGTCTGGTCGTGACCTTGGTCTACATCTTCCTGCACAAAGGATGGCTGTTCATTCCGGGCACCAACTCGTTCACCGACGCCGACCCACTGCTTGGTCCAATCAAATCGACCTCGTTCGGTGCAATTGGTGCCATGGTGAACTTTGGGGTCGCGTATGTTGTGGCTGGTATGACCAAAGAGACTCCGCAAGAGATCAAGGATCTTGTCGAAAGCGTTCGCATTCCCCGTGGAGCAGGCGCTGCTCAGGATCATTGAGCGTGACGCGGCAGCGAGGTATCCTTGTCCTGCCGCGTCCATCGACTGACTGCTCCCGCCCGGCACCCACCCGGGCGGGACTTTTGTTTCTGACACACGGAGAAATCTGATGCCCCTGTCCCAAGACGAGATCACCCGATTTCTAAAGTCCGTTCACCCCTATGATGCCCTGCCTGACAGCGCAATAGAGGATGTAGCGAAGCAAATTGAAGTTTGGGAAACAGACGAGGATTTCTCGGTTTACGAGTTGGGCCACACCCTGCCCGGCTTGTTTCTAATTTACGAAGGACTGATTGAAATCACGGACGAAAACGGTTCGGTGGTATCGCGTCTCGGTTTGCGGAATTCGTTCGGAGAGCGTGGACTTATCAAAAACGGCAAGGCAGCGACCAACGCCCGGGCACATTCGCCGTCAGTATTAATCGTTTTGCCATCTGACTTGGTGAGCGAGTTGATTGCCAATCATGATGTGGTTGCAAAGTTTTTCAATCGATCGCGCAGTCAGCGTAGCGGCCCACAAAGTCTGGCGACCAGTTCCATCGATGTGTTGATGGCACGCGATCCGGCCACGTGCCCACCAGATACGCCCGTGCAACAGGCCGCAAAGATTATGAGGGACAAACATATCTCTTCAATGTGCGTGACTGATAGCGGTGACTTACAAGGCATCGTGACACTACGTGATATCGCTGAAAAGTTCGTAGTCGACGCAATGGATCAAAACACTCCAGTATCCTCGATAATGACACCCGACCCTGTCACTTTGTCCCCATCTGATATTGGCTCTGATGTCCTGCACGTGATGATGGAACGCGGGATCGGCCACATCCCGATTTCTCAAGCTGGCCAACTTGTTGGCATTGTGACACAAACCGATTTAACGCATTATCAGGCCGTCAATTCAGCCGAGTTGGTTCGGCGCATCTCGCGCGCCGATACAGCCGAAGAAATGGCGAAGGTCACTGAAGAAATACCTCAATTGTTGGTTCAATTGGTGGCCGGTGGAAACAGGCACGAAGTCGTAACGCGCCTGATTACAGACATTGCTGATACCACGACTCGCCGCTTGCTGGCATTGGCCGAAGTTGCATTGGGCCCACCACCCGTGCCGTACTTGTGGCTGGCTTGTGGCTCGCAAGGGCGGCAGGAGCAGACCGGCGTTTCTGATCAAGACAATTGCCTAATATTGGATGATGCCGCAAATGAATCCGACTTTCCTTATTTCACAGCGCTCGCAAAATCAGTCTCCGATGGGCTGGACACTTGCGGTTACTTCTTTTGCCCGGGAGACATGATGGCAACAAATCCACGCTGGTGTCAGCCTCTTGGAGTGTGGAGGGAGTATTTCAGAGGCTGGATCAAGACACCGAACCCAGAGGCGCAAATGCTGGCCTCGGTCATGTTCGACCTACGTCCTATTGGAGGAGCCTTCGAGCTGTTTGCAAATCTTCAGGCTGAAACGCTTGAGGCGGCAAACAGTAATTCGATATTTGTGGCCCATCTGATCTCGAACTCGCTAAAACATACTCCACCTTTGGGTCTTTTACGTGGCTTTGCCACCGTTCGGTCAGGCGAACACAGAAACACTTTGGATTTAAAGCACAATGGTGTCGTTCCCGTGGTCGATCTTGCACGCGTATATTGCCTGCAAGGTCAATTGAAAGAAACCAATACCCGTGCACGGCTGAAGGCTGCTGAAACTGCTGGAGTGCTTAGTCATTCGGGTGCGCGGGATCTACTGGACGCCTATGATTTGATTGCTCAAACCAGACTGGAACATCAAGTCAGACTGGTAAAATCAGGTGAGGCGCCAAACAATTACCTGCCCCCATCGGATCTGTCGGACTTTGAGCGAAGTCATCTTCGAGACGCCTTTGTTGTGATAAAAACCATGCAATCCGCTGTCGGGCACGGAAAAGGGATGCTGGGCTGAGCCGTTCAAGGATCAGCCAATGCATTTGGGTCGCGCAGACCCGGAGAATGGAGAAATAGGATGTTTTTGGAACTGATTGGCACAATTTTTGCAGGCTTTGCGTTTGCGGGCGTGGTGATGGTTCTGAACAAGTTCACAGGCGGACGATTGCCTCGGTGGGCAGCTCCTGTCGCTGCCGGAGCGGGAATGATCGGAATGACGATCACCAGCGAGTACTCTTGGTATGACCGCACCCTCGAATCGTTGCCCGGCAGTCTGGCTGTCGTGCAGGAAGTTGAGAGCAAAGCATTTTATCGCCCATGGACTTATGTTGCGCCATTTGTAGACCGTTTTGCGGCAATCGATAAAGATTCTGTAAAGACCAATGAAAACGTTCCTGAACAGCGGCTTGTCGATCTCTATTTCTTCGGACGGTGGGCGCCTGTTTCGAAGATTCCCGTTGCAGTCGATTGCGCGCAAAACAGCCGTGCCAACCTGGTCGATGGAGCTGAGTTCGCAAGTGACGGGCGTTTACTGAATGCCGCTTGGATCAAAACCAGTGATAATGACCCGTTGATCGAGGCGACCTGCGGAGTTTGAATATGCTGAACCGTCTTAGCCTCCGTTTAAGAATTTTTCTGTTCTTTTGTCTGCTGGCCGTCGGAGGGTTGGTCGTAAGCTCACTAGCGCTATGGATAAGCTATCAACGAGTTGACGATCCCGAATTGATTGATGCCTACATATTTGCGGAAATCCTAATCGCTTTTGGTTTTCTGGCTTTGATCGTCGGAGTCTGGCTTTTGTTCGACGACAATGTCGCCAAACCGATCGAACGATTGTCTGCACAACTGCGAGCCCGTGCTCACGCTGGCGTAAACACCGAGATGGATGTAAGGGCCACCCGTTATTTGGGTGATTTGGGTCCGGCCGCCGCAGGGCTGGCCGAACAATTTTCAGACACCGCAATAAACACAGCCGAGGCGGTTGCAGCAGAAACGGCGCACCTCGCTGCCGAGAAAAAACGCCTGACCGCGTTATTGAGCGAGATACCCGTGGCAATGCTGTTGGCGGGACCAAAGCACCAGATTGTTTTGTATGATGCACAGGCAGCAGAGGTTCTGGCGCAGATCGCCCACCCGCGACTGAACGCGTCCCTTTTTGATTATCTCGAAAGTACAGGTCTAACCGATGCCTACTCTGAGATGAGCAAGACCGGCATGGAAGTCGAATGCAGTCTTACCAGTGTGGACGGCACCCAAGCTTATTTTGCGCGCATGAAGCCGTTAGGAGACGCGCCGGGATATATGCTGATTTTTGATGATAGCACCCTGCGCATTCGACCAGACGAAGCCCGGCCACTTATCTATGACTTCGATCTTCTCGACACGTCGATAGACGAAGAGTTTGAGAACCGTCGCCTGACCGACTTGTGTTTTGTTGTATTCGATACCGAAACGACCGGGCTTCTTCCTCATAAAGACGAAATTGTACAAATCGGCGCAGTTCGCGTGGTTAAAGGAAAAATCGTAGCAGGAGAAAAACTGGATTCCCTGGTCGATCCGGGCATCCCAATTCCGGCTGCTTCAACCCGTGTACACAAGGTAAACGATGCCATGGTCGCAGGAGCGCCGGACATTGTTGATGTAGGTCGCACCTTTCACCAATTCGCACGTGACGCCGTCATTGTTGCCCACAACGCACCATTCGATATGGCATTTCTGCGACGCCACGCGGCTCGTATCGGCGTCAAATGGGATCACCCAGTGTTAGACACGGTGTTACTTTCAGCGGTTCTTTTCGGCGCGAGTGAAACGCATACACTGGATGCCGTGTGCGAGCGACTTGAGATCACAATTCCAAACGATTTACGCCATACTGCATTAGGCGACGCAGTGGCTACAGCCCAAGTTTTGGTAAAAATGCTGCCCATGCTAAGTGCGCGCGGCATGGTGACATTCGGGAAAGTTGTCGCAGAAACACGCAAACACGGGCGGTTGCTGGAAGACCTGAATTGACCGCAAAATTTGGATCGGATGCAGCTTGCCATAGACAATCTCTGCAGCGCATGGCACCTCAGACATACCTTTAAACGAGTGTGCGATGACCGAAACGACATTCACTCCCGGTCCAGACCAAAGCCTGAACTTCCGCGAAGCGCTGGGATGTTTTGGGACAGGTGTCACGGTGGTTACAACCAACACAGCTGGCGGGCCGGTTGCAATCACGGTCAATTCCTTTGCTTCGGTATCACTGGATCCGCCGCTGGTATTGTGGTGCCTTGCCAAAGACTCCAATCGCTACGAAGCATTCAGCAATTGTCAGCACTATGCAATTCACGTGATGGCACAAGAACAGCACGATCAAGCATTGCAATTTGCCCGAAATGGTTTCGATTTTTCCCATACGAAATGGCATTGTGACGAAGCTGGCCGCCCTCGATTATCCGACTGCCTCGCCCGATTTGATTGCCGGTTGTCCGACATACACGATGCAGGCGATCACCTTATTCTGGTCGGACACGTTGAAACAGTTATGCACCGCCCGGGACAAGGACTGATTTTCAAGCGCGGGCAATTTGGTGGATTCGCTGATCTGATCTGATCAATCGTCTAAAGAACCGTGTACAGCCAAAGCTTCAAGTTGGGTTTCTTGCGGCGTGATCACTCGAAAAGCCTCATGAACACCTGCACCCGTAAGTTCTCGCGCGACTGTAAGCAATGTGTTTGGCGCGTGGTCCTCGCACATTTCTGTCATATGATCTATCTCGGCCTGAGCAACCTCCATAGCCGTCTCAATCGAAGGGGCGCCGTAAAGTCGTACAAAGTGATCAGCCAAATTTTGTTTCATCTGTTCCAATTCAGCAGGTTCGATTTGTGTCACGGCCACAAAAGTAACTCGGCCAAATGTCTCCAAACCCAGCCAACCATTTGCAAAAGCCTGTCGTGCCTTGCCCTCTAAATCGCCCTCGCCCCAGTTCGAAAACTCGAAGCCGCCAGAAATACACCATTCTCCGGTACGCGCCGGCGAATGAAAAACGTTCATGTCACTTTCATCAAAGTGAATAGCGCGCGCCAACTTCATCATGCGTTCTCCAACAATTGAGTCAGAGGGCGCAGTTGCGTATCAGAGCCTTTCCGAATTAGCATCCCGAACCTCTCGTCCGTACCAAGGAACACGCCCTGTTCTCCAATTGGTTCTCCGACATCACGTATCAACCCCATCCACTCGCTGTGCAATGAAGCGTTACCTTCTTCCTGCCAACGATTGAGCCACGTCAGCATATGACGGGACCAACTTTCAACCAGCTGCTCAGGCGATACATCGGCACAACCCTCATCATAGAGCGCGGTAATATCAGGCGTTTCGCCTGGATCACCACTGGTCTGCAACAACGCCAGTTCCCAACCTATCACGATCCAATCAGGTATGGTATCCGGGTCCGAAGACGAGGCCGCCGCATGAAACGTGCCACATTTTGCGCCATTCACGAAAATCGGTCCATCCCAGCCCAGATGTACGGCAACTTCGGGCGGGGCCAAAGCGCCCAAGGCGTTCTGAAACCCTACTGCACACAACGGCAGCATGGCCATGGCATCTTGCAGCGGGACTTCGGGCGCGAAAACGATTGCCACACGCAGCCTGTTCGCCTGAATGTTGTAAACAACCGTTCCCGCATCGCAGCCGAGCGCTGACATGGCCTGAGCACGCTCAAACGGGTTTTCCCCACCCGACACTGAATGGCCGGTCAATAATGGCGGAAAAACCGGCTGGCTCATGCGTTACCTTTAGCAATCAATTCACGGGCAATTTTACGGAAAGATTCTGCCTGCGGACTATCTGGTTTGCTGACCACGATCGGTGCGCCACCGTCTGCTGCAACGCGAATATCTAAATGTAAAGGAATCTCACCAAGCAAAGGAACGCCCAGCGACACAGCCTCGGACGCAACGCCACCATGACCAAACACGTGTTCCTCGTGTCCACAGTTCGAACAAATATGCGTGGACATGTTTTCGATCATTCCAAGTATTGGTGTCTTTAGCTGCTGGAACATGTCGATACCCTTTCGAGCATCAATCAGTGCCACATCTTGCGGAGTTGACACAACGATCGCTCCGTCCACTTTAAACTTCTGGCTCAGTGTCAGTTGCACGTCGCCCGTTCCCGGTGGCAAGTCAACGATCAAAACGTCCAATGCGCCCCATTGCACCTGACCCATCATCTGTTGCAGTGCCCCCATCAGCATCGGACCCCGCCAAACGACTGCCTGCCCTTCGTTGGTCATCAGACCCATCGACATCATTGTAACCCCATGATTTCGAAGTGGCAGGATCGTTTTGCCATCAGGACTTGCCGGCCTTCCGGAAACTCCAAGCATTCTGGGCTGCGACGGACCATAAACATCTGCATCCAGCAAGCCGACCCGTCGACCTTCGGCCGCAAGTGCACATGCGAGGTTAGCAGAAACCGTGGACTTACCAACGCCACCCTTTCCCGAGGCTATGGCGATAATCCGGTCCACACCAGGTACGGCTTGCGGTCCAGTTTGCGAGGGCTTGGGCTTGGGCTTGAGATCCGGTGGAGCCTTATCAGAATGTGCCGTCAGCATAGCCGAAACCTTTGTCACGCCTTCAACCAACTGAGCCGCCTTTTCTGCCGCAGCGCGCACAGGCTCCATACGTTCGGCCTGTTTCGGATCGATCTCAAGCACAAAGCGCACTGTATCACCTTCGACATTCAAGGCACGCACAACTCCGGCGCTGACAATGTCCTGACCAGAAACTGGGTCCGTGATCTTTTTCAGGTTTGCAAGAACTGCGTCACGAACACTCATGCGTCATTACCTATATTTTGCCCTGTCTGATGGGCGCTGCGTTTCGCCAGTTTCTGGTCGCCGCTCATTGCACGTGTCTCCGTCCTAAGTTTGTTCATTTGACGCAATCGGTCCCGGGCCGTTAGGCTGAGCCATGCGCTTTGTCTTGTTGTGCCTGAGCTTGACGCTCTCTGCTACCCCCTCTTGGTCACAAGAGGCGATTGGCCTTGCCGCTCCGGATGAGATTTCAGACTCGGGTCTTTTGCAACATATTCTTCCACGCTTTTCTCTCAAGACCGGGATCAAGGTAGTAGCTGACGAAAATGGCAGAATGTCTATTTCCACAGCCCCCTCGGGCGACCCGGTGTTCCAACGAGACGGCATTGTCTACCACCTGCAGATCGAAGATGATGCCAAGCATTCGCGATTTCGCGAATGGATTTTGTCGGATATCGGGAAACGTACAATCGAGAGCTTTGCGCCAGCACAAGGTGATCCGTTTAACGCAGACATTAAAGTTGAGATTAAACAAGCCGAGCAGGTGATAGACGGAGATGCCGCCCTTGGTCAAAAGCTCTCGCTTAGTTTGTGCGGCCGCTGTCACGTTATCGGCCCTCAAAACCGAATGAACGGCCTTGGTTCGACACCATCCTTTGCGGTACTTCGCTCCTTACCAGATTGGTCCGAACGTTTTGAAGCGTTTTTTGCTCTTAACCCGCATCCCTCGTTTACGCAGGTCAAAGACATTACCCCGCCTTTCGCAATAGATCGTCCACCCCCTATCCATCCAGTCGAAATGACAATTGAAGATCTCGAAGCAATCTTGGCTTTTGTCTCAGTTATGCAAGCTGCAGATTTGGGCGCCCCGCTGGAACTTCAGTGATCCTTTCGTTTTGAAAAGTAGTCCTCGGTCGTCACTACGCGCGGCTTTGGCGCAGCCTGAAAAGGATTGTCCTGGCTGTGAAACTGCGCATTCACTCGACAATCGTCACACATCTGGATCAAACGAGCCTGTTCCGAAGTGGCGAACATCGGGTGACTGCCTGAAAGTTTTTCCATAATCCTCTCAATAGCAGATTTCACGCCAAAGGCCGCTCCGCACTCTACGCAGGCGAATGGCTCTTCTTCGTTCAGCACTTGCTGGGACAAGGCAGCGTCTGAAAGGTCGAGTTGGGGCACCAGAGTGATGGCATCCTCAGGACAAATCGTGCTGCACATTCCGCATTGCAGACAGGCGTCTTGCTGGAAATTCAGCTGCGGCTTGTCCGGGTTGTCCATCAACGCACCTGAGGGACAAAGAGACACGCAACTTAAGCAAAGCGTACAGCTGTCCAAATTCACTGAAACTGCACCGTAGGGTGAGTTTTCA
Organism: Ruegeria sp. BHSA163; assembly: GCF_059613365.1. Lineage (NCBI taxonomy): Bacteria > Pseudomonadati > Pseudomonadota > Alphaproteobacteria > Rhodobacterales > Roseobacteraceae > Ruegeria > Ruegeria sp. BHSA163. Next base: position 43,257 of record NZ_JBXWSJ010000024.1, on the reverse strand, counting down.
GGCAAAGGAAGCGGCGCGGTGGATTCAGGGTTCAGTGCTTGGGCCGCTAGTCGGGTAATTTGACGCCGGTTTCCGAGGGGCAGAACCGGGTTCGACAACGGTTTAGGCACGGCCTGTGTGTAAAGTAGGTCGGAAAAAGCATCTGGGTCAGTCTCGTCAATTAGCCCAAACGCTGTTTTCCCTGCAATCGCCTCAGCCAAAACTAATTCGCGGTCCAGAGCATCTCTTTCAGTTCTCGGCGCCAATAACACGTCAACTCGGGCAAATCCGTGGGCCAGACCTGCCAGCATTTCAGCATGACCAAAACCAGAGATAGTATTCAACTCCAATGGGATCACGTTAGCTGGCAGGCCTTGGCCAAAGCGAGCAGCAAGCCTGATCATGTGTGCCCCATGGGAATCATGCACCAAAAGTCTTGGGTTAGACCCGCCTGCGCTGCGATAGGTGCGCGCAAGAATATGCATCCGAGACAGTAATGCGGAAACAGGCGGGTCTTCGTACGTAATGGCAGTGGACGGGCAAAGCGCCGCACAAGCTCCACACCCGGCGCAAACCATAGGATCTATCGTTATGTGATCACCGGCCGGAGTAATCGCCCCGGTAGGGCAAGCATCAAGACAGTTTGTGCATCCAATCTGTTCCGCCCGCGAATGGGCGCACAACGACTCGTCCACTCGAACATATAAAGGTTTTTCAAATGTACCGACGAGCTGAGCAGCATCAAAAGCCAAGTTTGCAACGGCCACAGCATCTCGCGGATCGGCCCGCAAATACCCTTCGCGCTTTTCAGGGGCTGTCACGAAAGGTGTATCGCCTGCAACATCTATTAATATATCGCAGCGAGAAGTTGCTCCGTCGCGAGGTTCAGTCCAGCCGAACGCTCTTCGTCCTCCGGGTTCCAGTTGTTCAACTTGATCAAGACGCAAGACAAAGCCACCTAATGCGCCCGACACACTGCGCAAATTTGCTCGGACAACGTCATATGACCGGTCCATGGGTTCGGAACGGTCCGTCACCAAAACCGTCACAGCCAAGGTTTGTGACAATTGTTCCGCCAAACCGAAAGCGACTGAGCCGGGGCCAATTATACAACAAGTGCCCTCGCTTACGACGTCAACGCCCGGCGTAACTGGGATCGGCAAAGTCGCCTCGGCGGCCAACGCTGCCATCTTGGGCGTAGCATCCTGACCCTCAGCTGACCAACCTGCACGATCACGCAAGTCCACAAATCCAGGACGTTCCTCACCGAGTTCGGCGGCCAGATCGACAAAAACCGCAGTTTCCTGTCCGCAGGCGATTACCAATTGATCGCCTTGCTCCATCGCTTCGGCAGCTGCTTCCAATTCGTGTGTGCACAACGCCGTGTGAACCCGAGAGCACACCAATTCGCATGACCGGGAAATCTGTTCCCTATCCATTTTTTGCGAACCAGCGCAATCGCACAACATCAGCTTGCCGGCCATAATCTCCCCCCGGGCTGCAATCTCTTGCTCAGCACATTAGACTTAATCAAGCGAGTGGCAACGCAAACACCGTCGAACACAGTGGAATTGTGCATTATTTTTCACACTCTCTTTCTCCTGTTTGCTTTCCGAGTTTAATATCGAATGCTTTCTTTGAAAAAACGACACTCAATACTCACTGTGGACTTGGCACAAGGCCAATTTATGTACCATAGTACATCAATGGGAAGGCAGGGGAGAGCCTTCTGGGGAGGACTAAGTGGCTGGGGCCGCAAGCCAGATTGAAATGCCCGTTGGCATTATTGTTCGAAAAACGCCAGGTGTGACCCGATGGGCTCGCTGGAATTGGCGCGCAGTCGCTGCTTTGCCCGGCGCTGGTCCGGCCAATTGGCAGGAGCTGCGACGCGAAGGTGAAGCCGTTGAATACCACGCAGCGACCCTTCCCTTGACCCTATGGGTAGATGAAACAGAAGCGTACATGGTGAACCTGTCAGACGGACAGCCATCTTTATACTTGGTTCTGCGAGATGAGCTTGTTGGAGATCATCCCTTGAATGTCGTTCTAGTTACAGCTTCTCCGTTTGAGGGTCAGGACTATGCCGACACCGGCGAAGAAATTGTCGAAAAAATTCCCATGAGCGAAGGATTGATCGCTTGGGTTCGCGACTTCGCGCTGCAACATCACAAGGACGAGATCTTTGTGAAGCGTCGCCGCGACAAAAAACGCACCGACTTGGTAGAGGATGGACGGGGCGACGGACGTATCCGTCAAGACTCGGACGTTTATCGCGCTCCTCGGAGGCTACTGCAATGAGCGAGAACCGTGATTTCTGGTCCCGCCGGAAAGCTGCTGTTCAGGCCGAAGCAGAGGCAGAGACTGCAGCGGTCGAAGCGCAGGAACTTGCTGCGCGCCATTCCGAACTGGAAGAAAAGAGTGACCAGGAAATTCTGGCTGAATTCAATTTGCCGGATCCCGATGCGTTGGAACCAGGTGACGACGTCTCAGGCTTCATGTCCAAAGCCGTTCCGGATCGACTGAGACAACGCGCGCTTCGAAGGTTATGGAGACTTAACCCTGTATTGGCCAATGTGGACGGATTGGTGGAGTACGGTGAGGATTACACCGACGCAGCATGCGTGATTGAAAACCTCCAGACCGCATATCAGGTCGGCAAGGGAATGCTGGCTCACATCGAGGCACTTGCAGTGTCCGAAGAGGAAGAAACAGACGAACCTGTCGAAGAGCTTAGCGACCAGCCCCCACCCAGCGAGCCAATTGACGAACCGCTCCAACCTCCCGTGCAGATGGTCGAACTTGGCGAAACAGAAAGTGACGCGGACCTACCCCCCTCCCCGCGCCGCATGATATTTGAATTTGAAGGATGACTGAATGACCGCCAACAACGCGCAAACAGTGGATATCTCGGCAGAGGATCGGCTACGCGCGGATTTTTATAACTTTCTGGGTCTTCTTATGGCTGGCCCCCCCGATCAATTACTGCTGGACCAAATGGCCGGGCTGAGCGGTGATGACACGGATTTGGGTCAGGCGATTCAAGCAATGGCGAGGGTGGCCAAGATTACCAAACCTGCAGCCGCCGAGCGGGAATTTAATGCCTTGTTCATAGGGCTGGGACGTGGAGAGTTGCTGCCCTACGCCAGCTTTTATCTGACTGGGTTCTTGAATGAAAAGCCGTTGGCGCAACTGCGCAACGACATGGCAGCGCGCGGGATAACAAGAGCAAAGAACGTTTTTGAACCCGAAGACAATATCGCCTCTTTAATGGAAATGATGGCCGGTATGATTGTCGGGCGATTTGGCACAGTGGCAACTTTGGACGAACAGCGGGCGTTCTGGAACAAGCATATCGGTCCCTGGGCGGCCCATTTCTTTTCTGATCTGGAGGCTGCTGAAAGCTCAGTACTCTATGGTTCGGTTGGAACAGCCGGACGGATTTTTATGGAAATCGAACGTGAAGCATTCCGAATGACGGCGGCCTAGTCCGCCATTCGCCGGTGCCCAAATGGGCATCAAACCGCAATTGGGACAGGAGGAGACCATGAGCAAGACCAAGGAAGAAGGCGCAACGCGCCGCAACTTCCTCAAACTGGCCGGAACCGCAGCGCCTGCTGCAGTCGCCGCCGCCAGCCTGAGCGGGAAAGCCGAGGCATCAGAGTTGCCGACGGACGAAACCCGGATGCAGGATACAGCGCACACACGCGCATACATAGAAAGCACCCGGTTTTAGAATCGGACGCCTTCACACCCGACTGAAGGTTGCGATTGGCCCTGACGTCGGTTTCAGCAGTACCAAGCCAGCCATGGGTTACATGGCCAGCAAGGGAGGAAAGAAATGCTTAGGAAAAAGACCAACGGGGTTGCGAGACGCCCCCAGCGGACAAGTATCCTGTCCCAGATCGGCGAAAAAACCGTCGATCGCCGCGCGTTCCTGCGCGGGTCGGGCCTGACGATTGGCGGTCTTGCCGCGATCAGCGCCACGGGTGGAACCGTGACGCCAGCCAGTGCCCAAACAGCGGCCAACCAAGCCGTTGAAAATGTGAAATCCGTTTGCACTCATTGTTCAGTCGGATGCACGGTGATTGCCGAAGTGCAGAACGGCGTATGGATCGGCCAGGAGCCCGGTTGGGACAGCCCGTTCAATCTGGGCGCCCACTGTGCCAAAGGTGCAGCGGTACGTGAACACGCCCATGGCGAGCGCCGCCTGAAATACCCGATGAAAAAGGAAGGCGGCGAATGGAAGCGCATTAGCTGGGAAGAGGCGATCAACGAGATCGGCGACGGCATGATGAGCATCCGCGAAGAATCTGGCCCCGATAGTGTCTATTGGCTGGGTTCTGCGAAGCACAACAATGAACAGGCCTATCTGTTCCGCAAATTTGCTGCCTACTGGGGCACCAACAACGTGGACCATCAGGCCAGAATTTGCCACTCAACCACGGTTGCGGGTGTTGCGAACACATGGGGCTATGGCGCCATGACCAATTCGTATAACGACATCCATAACTCCCGTGCCATCTTTATCATTGGCGGCAACCCTGCCGAGGCGCACCCCGTCTCGCTGTTGCATGTTCTGCGCGCGAAAGAGCAGAATAACGCCCCGCTGATCGTCTGCGATCCACGCTTTACGCGCACCGCGGCGCATGCGGATGAATATGTCCGTTTCCGTCCCGGAACAGACGTTGCGCTTATCTGGGGCATCCTGTGGCACATCTTCGATAACGGCTGGGAAGACAAAGAGTTCATCCGTACCCGTGTCTGGGGAATGGACCAGATCAAAGAAGAAGTCGCCAAGTGGAACCCGGACGAGGTCGAGCGTGTTACCGGCACACCCGGATCGCAGCTCAAGCGCGTTGCGCGCACTATGGCCAACAATCGTCCCGGTACCGTGATCTGGTGCATGGGAGGTACGCAGCACACCAACGGCAACAACAACACTCGTGCCTACTGCGTACTTCAGCTCGCCTTGGGCAACATGGGCACTGCTGGTGGTGGTACAAACATCTTCCGCGGCCATGACAATGTGCAAGGCGCGACAGACCTAGGCGTATTGTCCCACACCCTGCCCGGCTACTACGGCCTGTCCGCAGGTGCCTGGGGTCATTGGGCCCGGGTTTGGGGTGAAGAACCAGAGTGGCTGGCAGGTCAGTTCGCAACGATCAAAGATAAGGAAGGCAAGGACAAGTCGCTTCAGAATGAACGCGGCATCCCTGTCTCCCGATGGATCGACGGCGTTCTGGAAGATCCTGCAAACATGGACCAAGACAACAACGTCCGTGCAATGGTCCTGTGGGGCCACGCGCCCAACTCACAGACCCGCGGTCCGGAAATGAAGACGGCGATGGAGAAATTGGACATGCTGGTCGTGATCGACCCGTATCCCACAGTATCCGCCGTTATGCATGACCGCACTGACGGTGTTTATTTGTTGCCCGCTTGCACGCAGTTCGAAACCCGTGGCTCGGTCACGGCCTCGAACCGTTCCCTGCAGTGGCGTGACAAAGTGGTTGATCCGCTGTTCGAAAGTCTACCGGATGAGGTCATTATGGCCAAGTTCGCGAACAAGTTCGGCTGGGCGGATCGGTTCTTCCGCAATATCGAAATGGAAGACCCTGAAACCCCGAATGTTGAAAGCATTACACGTGAGTTCAACTCGGGCCTCTGGACTATCGGCTACACTGGTCAGTCTCCTGAGCGGATCAAAAGCCACATGGCCAATCAGCACACGTTCGACAGAACAACGCTGCAGGCAGTGGGCGGTCCAAACGACGGTGATTACTACGGTATGCCTTGGCCCTGCTGGGGTACAGCCGAGATGGGTCACCCGGGAACACCTAACCTTTACGACATGTCCAAACCGGTTGCCGAAGGTGGCCTGACTTTCCGTGCCCGTTTCGGCGTGGAACGCGATGGCGACAACCTGCTGGCCGAAGGGGTCTACAGTGTCGGATCGGAAATTCAGGATGGTTATCCAGAATTCACGATGCAGATGCTGATGGATCTTGGTTGGGACGGTGATCTGACGGACGAGGAACGCGCAGCAATCGACGCTGTGGCCGGTCCGAAAACCAACTGGAAGACAGACCTTTCGGGCGGTATCCAGAGGGTTGCGATCGAACACGGCTGTGCGCCCTTCGGGAACGCCAAAGCCCGCGCGGTCGTGTGGACCTTCCCGGATCCGATCCCACTGCATCGCGAACCGCTTTACACGAACCGGCGCGATCTGGTGGATGACTATCCGACCTACGAGGACCGTCAGGCTTATCGCCTACCTACCCTCTACGCTTCGATCCAAAAGAACGACTTTTCAAAGGATTACCCAATAATCCTGACGTCGGGTCGATTGGTCGAGTATGAGGGCGGCGGTGATGAGACACGGTCGAACCCTTGGCTGGCTGAGCTTCAGCAGGACATGTTCGTCGAGATCAACCCTCGCGATGCCAACAACCTTGGTATTCGTGACGGAGCACAGGTCTGGGTCGAAGGTCCTGAGGGCGGTAAAGTCAAAGTTATGGCGATGCTGACCAACAGGGTCGGTGCCGGCGTAGCCTTTATGCCATTCCACTTTGGCGGCCATTTCCAGGGCGAGGACCTTCGGGACAAATACCCCAAAGGCGCCGATCCCTATGTGCTGGGCGAAGCGACAAACACCGCTCAGACCTATGGCTATGATTCAGTGACCCAGATGCAAGAGACCAAAGCGACTCTCTGCAAAATCTGGGCAGCGTAAGGAGGACGATAATGGCTAGAGCAAAGTTTCTCTGCGACGCTGAACGCTGCATCGAGTGCAACGCCTGCGTAACCGCGTGTAAGAACGAACACGAGGTGCCGTGGGGCATTAACCGCCGCAGGGTGGTGACGATCAATGACGGTAACCCGGGTGAACGCTCGATATCGGTGGCCTGCATGCATTGCTCGGACGCTCCGTGTATGGCGGTTTGCCCAGTCGACTGCTTCTATCAAAACGAAGAAGGAGTCGTTCTGCACTCGAAGGACTTGTGCATTGGTTGCGGTTATTGCTTCTATGCGTGCCCGTTCGGCGCACCGCAATTCCCACAAGCGGGCAACTTCGGATCGCGCGGCAAGATGGACAAATGTACCTTCTGCGCCGGTGGACCCGAGGAAACGCACTCGACCGCAGAGTTCGCCAAATATGGTCGTAATCGGATTGCCGAAGGCAAGCTGCCTATCTGCGCCGAAATGTGTTCTACCAAAGCCCTGCTCGCCGGTGACGGCGACGTGGTGTCGGCAGTTTACCGCGAACGCGTTGTGGCGCGCGGTTTCGGCTCGGGCGCCTGGGGTTGGGGTACCGCATACGACCAGAAAGACGGATAAGGTTCCGTCTTAATGTTGTCAGATGACCCGCCAAAGCGGGTCATCTGCTTGGAATTTTGACTGAGGTTCAGATGTTCCGTTTATTCATCGCACTGCTGCTGTCATTCGTTATGGTCAATACGGCCATGGCACAATCAGGCGAGGCCGAGGCCCCAGCAACAACTGACAGAACCGCCACTGGAGGCGCCACGACGCTTGAGGACATTCTGGCTCGGCAGCGTGGCGAGAAGATCGACAACAGTTATAGATCGGGAAACACAGGTCAAGGTAACGCAGAAGGCCTATTAGGGCAGCTGGGTACCCGAGGCGTGGCGTCAGACAGCGACGTTTTCCGCGCTTTACGTTACGGTTCGGCTGACGTCACAGTTTCGTCCAAGGGACCTGCAGCAAGCGTATTGATTCAGGACGGCGGAATGTGGTGGCTGAATTTCCGCACCGGTCCCCTGCGCGACTACGGCAACTACATAATAGGTGGGATGCTGATCGTGCTGTTACTGTTTTTCGTGCTACGAGGCCGCATTAAAATTGACGGCGAAAAAACAGGCCGGACGGTCACCAGGTTTAATGGCTTTGAACGTTTTGGGCACTGGCTATTCGCCGGATCTTTCCTCGTATTGGGTATTACCGGGCTGCTGACGCTGTACGGTCGTGATTTTCTAATTCCGCTTTTTGGCAAAGAAGGATTTGCCACAATAGCGCAGGGTTGCAAGTGGCTACACAACAATCTGGCTTGGGCATTTATGCTGGGTCTTGTGATTATTACAGTCAATTGGATTGCGCATAACATTCCCAATCGCGTTGATCTGAAATGGCTGGCTGCAGGCGGCGGATTGTTTACCAAAGGCAGCCATCCTCCCGCCAAGAAATTCAACGCCGGACAAAAGATAATTTTCTGGCTGTGCATCTTGTTGGGTGTCTCTATCAGCCTGTCTGGTTTGTCCCTGCTCTTCCCGTTCGAGATGCCGTTGTTCGCCAAGACGTTTTCGATTGCGAATTCGACTGGTATCCCGCAACTCATGGGACTGGACTTGCCTGTTCAGATGTCGCCCCAGGAAGAGATGCAATACGCGCAAGTCTGGCACGTCATGGTCGCCTATGCGTTCATCGCAATCATCCTCGCCCACATTTATCTGGGTTCTGTCGGAATGGAGGGTGCATTTGACGCCATGGGAACGGGCGAGGTCGAAGAGCAATGGGCGCGTGAACATCACTCGCTGTGGCTGGAAGAAGTCCAGGAAAAGGAGGCTGGGAAAGCCACGGCCTCACCTGCTGAATAAATGAGAGTTTTAATCATTGCGCTGGCGCTCTTGCCTCTGCGTGCAGAGGCAGAGTTTTTTACGCTAAAAGGCCATGGTGGGCCCATAATGGGAATTGCTACCGCCCCGGATGGACGTATCGCCACTGCCAGTTTTGACAACTCCGTGGGGTTGTGGACTCAGCAGTCACCGGAATGGTTGGAAGGCCATGAGGCCGCAGTTAATTCTGTCATCTTCAACGGATCAACAATCTATTCTGCAGGAGACGACTTCACCTTGCGCCAATGGCCCGGCGGTGAGGTTATCGGCCAGCACAAGGGCAAAATTGTGGGCTTAGCGATCTCAAAAACCCATGTCGCAACAGCCAGTTGGGATGGAACGATCGGGTTGTGGCCTGTCGACGGTTCGACCCCTTCTGTGTTGGGGCCCACTGGAAGCGGTGTCAGTGACGTGGAATTTACGCCAGACGGATCACATCTGTATTCGGCCGGGGTTGATGGTTCACTGCGTCTATGGGACTTGACCACTGGGCAGGAAGTTGATCGCCTGATTGAACATGGATTTGGAATCAACAAACTAGTTCTTAATGCTCAGGATAATTGGATCGCTTATGGCGCAGTAGATGGGGTCACGCGCATCCTTGATCTGACGACGAGACAAGAACGTGACTATACGCTAGGCCGCCGCCCAATTCTTGCCCTTGCCCTTAGCCCTGACCGAACCAGATTGGCGGTCGGCGACGGCGAGGGATACATAATGCTGATCAATACAGTCAATTGGCGTATCGCTCAGGATTTTCGCGCAACTTTGCGTGGCCCGGTCTGGGCATTAGCCTTTTCTTCCGACGGCCAAAACATCCACGCAGGTGGGATTGACGAAGCTATGTACAGTTGGCCTGTCGCAACACTGTCAGAACAGGAACGGATGGCCACCGTTGAACCGAGCTTCTTGAAAAAGCCCGAGGAAATGGAAAACGGAGAGCGCCAATTCGCCCGCAAATGCTCGATATGCCATAGCCTTACAACTAACAGCCAAAGGCGCGCTGGTCCGACGCTGCATAAAATATTTGGGCGCAAGGCGGGAACTATTCCCGGATATTTGTACTCGGATACATTGCAAGACTCTGATATCATTTGGAATGATGAGACAATAAACGCTCTTTTCGACGAGGGCCCCGATCACTACATTCCTGGGTCCAAGATGCCGATGCAACGTATCACTGGCGAACAGGATCGCCTTGATCTGATCGAATTTTTGCGCGTCGCTACGGCGGACGAAAACTGAGCCGGAGGAGACCATGAAAGCTTTTCTAAGCGCCGTTGTTGTTATGGTTCTGATTACTATTGCTGCTCCTTACGCGCTGGATCAGATCGGGTTCAGCGCCGCCGACGCGGGGTCCGGGTCAGCCGTTCGACTTGACTGAATGTCACAATACCTGACCACACGTGAACTGGCCGATTTGTTGCGCATTGGCGAGCGTAAAGCCTATGATCTTGCGTCATCAGGCGAAGTGCCCTGTGTTCGGGCCATGGGAAAGCTATTATTTCCCAAGGATGAAATTGTCGTCTGGCTGAATTCATCTCGAACTGGGCCGCAGGTCGCTGAACCGCCCTTGCCACCAATCGTCGCAGGCAGCCACGATCCCCTGCTAGACTGGGCGTTACGCGAAAGCGGATCAGGCTTGGCCACCTATTATGACGGCTCGTTTGATGGGTTGCGCAGGCTAAGCGACCGAAGCGCGCAAGCCACTGTATTGCATATTCATGAAGATAACGGATTCAACGTGAAATCCCTTAAGGACACTGTTGGCGAAGCGCCCGTCGTTCTTTACGAAGTTGCACAGCGTCAACGTGGATTGTTGTCGGCGCCAGACATTTCCGACATTTCCGGATTTTCTGACTTGAAAGGCCGACGTGTTATTTTGCGTCAGGATAGCGCGGCCAGCCAACGATTGTTCGACGCCCAATTGGAAGAACATGGATTGACCAGAGCCGATCTAAATACCCTGCCTGATTGTGCCCGCACCGAAGAGGAACTGGCCATCGCACTGCGGGATGGCAAGGCAGAAGTCGGGTTCGGGCTGGGCGCACTGGCCGGATTTTTGGGGCTTAATTTTCATCCCACTCACAATGAACGATTAGATCTTGCCATATGGAGGCGCGCCTTTTTTGATCCCCCTATGCAGACTCTGATCGGTTTTTTGAACGGCCCACGTTTCATTCAGCGCGCCGATGAGTTGGGTAGCTATGACCTTTCAGGCCTGGGTCGCATCCACCACAACGGCGCCAGTGGCTAAATCAGAAATTTAATTTGCGTTTGGGAAAAATAGCTGTACGCCGTCCTGCGTGTATGAGCCTATCGCAGACTGTCCATCTGGCCCAGTCAACCATTCGATGAACCGTTGCCCTGCGGCTGATCGAACGCCAGGGTGTTTCTCCGGGTTCACCAAGATGACTCCGTATTGATTGAACATTCGAGGATCCCCTTCGATCAAAACCTCAAGATTCCCTCGGTTTCCGAAAGTTTGCCAGGTTGCACGATCGGTCAACGTGTAAGCATTCATGCCGCTCGCCACGTTCAATGTCGCCCCCATGCCGGAACCAGTTTCCCGGTACCATGTTCCCGACACGTCGGTCAGATCAATCCCGATTGGTTGCCAAAGACGCAACTCTGCTTTGTGGGTTCCACTATCATCGCCACGTGAGGCAAAGGTAGACTCGGTCTCCGCGATCGCGGTCAATGCAGCAACGATATCATCGCCCCCTTTAACTGCGGCCGGATCAGATTTTGGGCCCACAAGAACAAAGTCGTTGTACATCACGTCAAAACGTTCCACGCCCCATCCGTCTGACACGAACTGTTCCTCTGCAGGTTTTGAATGCACCAATAAAACATCCCCGTCCCCATTGATTGCATTCCTGATCGCCTGCCCAGTTCCAACGGCGACCACACGAACATCGATGCCAGTTTCAGCCTCGAAACCCGGAAGAATATGGTCAAACAGCCCAGAATTCTGGGTAGATGTGGTGGATTGAACCACGATAAAAGGTTCTTCCGCTGCAACAGACAGTGCTGACAGGCCAAACAAAAGCACATTGGCCCGGATCAGATTTAGGATCATCGCCAATCTCCGTGAAATCCAACTTATGTGACGAGCCTGCCTGCCAAATAACGGCGCGAGGCCTCGCTTGCAGGAGAGTCTAATACCTGTTTCGCAGCGCCGTGTTCCACCACATAACCGCCCTGCATCATAACCACATCCGAAGCTAACCGCCGAGCCTGACCAATATCGTGCGTTACCATCACGATGCGCACCCCCTGGGACGAAGCACTAAGGATCATCCGTTCTATTGCTTGCGTCGCGCCTGGGTCCAATGAGCTGGTCGGTTCGTCGAGAAACAATGTCTTTGGGGAAAGAGCAAGTGCGCGCAATACTGCCAAACGCTGCGCCTCACCCCCAGAAAGATATCTGGCGGATTGCCGCGCTTTCTCAGACAGTCCGCCTTCAGCCAGCAGATCCGCGATTTTCTTCTTACGTTCGGCGCGCGCCAAACCCACTCGTTTGAGCGCAAAATCCAGGTTCCCTGCAACAGACCGCCTTAGGAGAACTGGTTGCTGGAACACCATTGCCTGTTGTGACTTGTGAACCGCATTCAAAGGGACGCCACCTTGTGTGACCCGCCCACAGTCTGGCGAAATAAGTCCGTGTAGACAACGCAACAGGAGGCTTTTTCCTGCGCCGTTCGGCCCTAAAATCAAAGTAGGACCCGGGCCATTCAGACTTAGTTGAGGCACATCCAAAAGGACCGAGCCTTTTCGGGTGATATGAACACCGCTTACTTTCAAACCGGCTGTTTCTTCAATCATGAGGTCACGCATGGCGCAGGCCTTCTTGTTCAGCCCGCAATGTCAGTGTGCTGACCATTGCGTTAACCGCGACTGCTATTCCTATCAAGATCGCCCCTAGCGCCAAAGCCAACGCCAGATTGCCTTTAGAGGTTTCAAGCGCGATGGTTGTTGTCATCACCCGGGTTACATGGTTGATATTTCCACCCACAATAATGACCGCACCGACTTCGGCGATCGCCCGCCCGAAACCTGCTAACAAGGCCGTCACCAACGCCAATCGTGCATCCCACAAAAGAACGGGCACAGATGCCAGCCGCGACACGCCTAGCGACCGAAGCTGTTCGGCATATTCCTCGGCCAACATTTCAACTACTTGCCGGGTCAAAGCCGAGATGATTGGTGTAACCAACACGACCTGAGCGATAATCATCGCGGTTGGCGTATATAGCAGTTCGAAAACCCCAAGCGGCCCAGAACGAGACAGCATGAGATAGACTAGAAGGCCGACAACAACTGGAGGGAGCCCCATTAGTGCATTCATCAGAATAATCAGGACCCGACGCCCAGGAAATCTTGCCACAGCCAGCGCGGCACCCAGTGGCATTCCTATGACAGCCGAAATCAAGACCGCCAGAATTGAAACTTCCAGAGACAACAGAACAATTGACCAAAGCTCTGCATCTCCCCGAAAGATCAAAGCCAAAGCCGTACTGAATTCTGATGTAAATCCCTGCATTTTCTCCTCATAACGCAAAAATCAGAATGATCTGCGCTGAATTACAGTGAAATATGAAGCCGAACCGACGTCAAGTGCGGTTAGCCGACCGGTAACCACAAAAAAAACGCGGCCTCAAAGAGGCCGCGTTCGTTACCTTCACGTGCGTGGGGTTAATTTAGCGCTGCATCTGTAATCTGATGCGTCCAGGCGCCTTCTGGTTGTTTTGTAATGACCGGATCGGATCCACCCGCCAACAAAGTCGCAACTGTGCGATCAAAATCGGCCGGGTCCAACGCTCCATTCGAGCCTGCCGTCAGTTTGGCGATTTCGCCCATCATACGGTTTTGGTGCTCTTCAGTCTGTGCGCCGGTCGCATCATTTTCCAGCACAATTTCTGCGGCTTCAGCCGGGTTTTCCTCAGCGTATTTCCAGCCTTTCATCGAAGCGCGAACAAAGCGTTCCATTTTGTCGACAAATGCCGCATCGCCCAGGTTTTCTTCCAGCACATAAAGGCCGTCTTCCAACGTTGCTACGCCTTGATCTTCATACTTGAAGGTGACCAGTTCATCCGGGTTTACCCCCGCGTCGATGACTTGCCAGTACTCGTTGTACGTCATAGTGCTGATGCAATCCGCCTGACGCTGCAAAAGAGGGTCGACGTTGAAGCCTTGCTTCAGAACCTCAACCCCGCTTTCGCTTTTTCCGTCTGTGTCGATGCCAAGCTGGCTCATCCAACTCATGAACGGAAACTCGTTTCCAAAGAACCAAACGCCCAAAGTACGGTTTTTCAGATCCTCAGGTGAGGAAATACCCGCGTCTTTCCAGCAGGTCAGCATCATGCCCGAACTCTTGAAAGGCTGCGCGATGTTAACCAACGGTAGACCTTTTTCCCGCGCAGCTAAGGCCGCAGGCATCCATTCGACAGTTACATCCGCGCCTCCGCCTGCAATCACTTGAGTTGGCGCAATGTCAGGGCCTCCGGGAAGGATCGTAACATCCAGCCCCTCTTCTTCGTAGAACCCCTTGTCCTTAGCCACGTAGTATCCAGCAAATTGCGCTTGCGTGACCCATTTCAATTGCAATGTCACCTCGTCCGCTGCAAGAGCCATACTGGCCGCCATACCGAAGGCGGCAACCGCTCCGCTAAGTAGCATTTTCATTTTGATATCTCCTAGTTGCTTTTTTGTTGCCCCTTGACCGGGGTCTGTTGAATTATTCTCACTGTTTTTCACGTTGCGACGGGTGCCAAAACGTAACCGCTTTCTCGATACCGGCGACAAGCCCGTAGAACGCTGTGCCGGCCAGTGCCGCGACGACGATTTCGGCCCAGACCATGTCCAACGACAGTTGCCCAACGCTGGTCGAAATCCGAAAACCCATACCAAGAGTTGGCGAACCAAAGAATTCCGCCACAATAGCGCCGATAAGGGCCAGTGTCGTCGAAATCTTCAACCCATTGAAAACGAAAGGCATCGCAGCAGGCAAACGTAATTTCAAAAAGCTTTGCCAGTAGGATGCGGCATACGTCTCCATAAGATCCCTTTGCATCGCAGTCGCCTCTCGCAGTCCTGCTACAGTATTCACAAGCATCGGGAAGAAAACCATCACCACGACCACGGCGGACTTCGAGTGCCAATCGAATCCAAACCACATAACCAGTATGGGCGCGGTCCCAACAATCGGCAAGGCGGCCACAAAATTTCCAACCGGTAAAAGACCGAGACGAAGAAAATCCCACCGATCCACCGCAATGGCCGTCAGAAATGCCGCGCTGCATCCAATGACGTAACCACTCAAGGCGCCCTTGATGATTGTCTGAACAAAATCCTCCCACAGAATGGGCAGGCTATTTACAAATCTCAGCCCAATGACGGAAGGAGCAGGCAGGATGACCAACGGCACCTCTAGCCCCCGGACTAACAGCTCCCACACAAAAATAATGGTCAAGCCGAATATCAACGGCGCCAGAAAACGAACCACTTGGCTGTCCGCCTGCGGGCCACTTGCCAGGCGATTGTTTAGCCACCAGCCAAAGATCCAAACAAGCAGCGCAAGAAATACCAGCGTCATCGGGCCATCCCCATTTTCCGGAGAACAGTCCGTTCAATTAGCCCCAACAAACCTACCAGGCAGGCCGCCAATACGGCTGCAGCAAAAAGCGCCGACCAAATTTGCACGGTCTGGCCATAATAACTGCCGGCCAACAGACGAGCCCCCAAACCGGCGACCGCCCCTGTCGGCAACTCGCCAACGATGGCCCCGACCAGAGACGCCGCAACGCCGATTTTGAGCGATGCAAAAAGGTATGGCATCGAGGCAGGCAGACGAAGTTTCCAAAATCCTTGAGACTGACTTGCGTTATAGGTTCGCAGAAGATCAAGTTGCATCGCATCCGGACTACGCAAGCCTTTGACCATGCCGACAACAACAGGGAAAAAGCTTAGGTAGGCTGAAATGATAGCCTTGGGAATAATTCCCTGAACGCCTACCGAAAACAGAACTACGATGATCATCGGCGCCAGCGCGATGATCGGTATTGTTTGGCTGACGATAGCCCAAGGCATAACCGAAAGGTCCATGACGCGACTGTGAACGATCCCAACGGCCAGCAAAATGCCGAGGCCCGTACCAATTACGAAACCTAACATCGTTGCACTGAGCGTCACCCAGCCGTGATAAATAAGCGAGCGTTTTGAAGTGATCTTTTTCCCCACCGTCGTGTCCCATAGTTCTGCTGAAACTTGGTGCGGAGACGGAAGGCGCGGTTTACCCTGCGCCCAAGTGGACGGAATTGCAAACCCGTTGTCCAATACCAGTCCAATCTCGCTCATGTCCCGACGCGCGCTGCCAGAGGGCGGTTGCACCTCTGCGCCCCCGCGTTCCAGCTCGGTCAGAACACCCTTGATATTCATCGGAACGCAAGCGGCGTACCAAACGAGAACGATCACAACAACGACTGTCAGAATGGCAACGACCTGTTTCATGCGCGCCACTCCATCCGAATGACTGGCAGTGTCTCGGGCGGTGTAGGCGGTTCTATGCCTGTCGCTTCGAATCCTTCACGGCGATAGAATTTTTGCGCGGCCTTGTTGGGTTCGTGAGTTGTGAGCCAAAGATAGTCACGCCCTGATTTTGCATGATCCAGTAAACGTTTGCCGATACCTTGCCCCGTGCGCAGGCAATACAGTGCACCGACTTTTTGTTCCTTTGGGTCAACGGACATGTAACAATCCACGGGATTTCCAGCGACCCAAATCTCGCGTGCAGGAAACGCCTCGCGGATCAGCGCTTCCAACTCGTCTTCTGACAATTCTTCGGGCATCCAGTCAGTTTGCGACATCCAAACTGCAATAACATGCGCGCAAGCCCGCACATCTTTTGGCTCTGCCCTTCTGATGGCATCCGATGACATCAGACTTCATCTCCGTGGCCAGCTCGCAACCCTTCGCGAACACGATGGGCAACATCGATGAATTCCTGTGTATCGCGGATATCCAGCGGGCGCTCTTTGGGAAGCGGGCTTTCAATAACATCTGTAATCCGCCCTGGGCGAGGACTCATGACCACAATTTTGGTGCTTAGATAAACGGCCTCAGGGATCGAATGGGTCACGAAACCAATGGTCTTTTTTGTCCGTGCCCACAGCGCCAAAAGTTGCTCATTCAAATGATCGCGCACAATTTCGTCCAGTGCACCAAAAGGCTCGTCCATTAAAAGGATGTCCGCGTCGAACGCCAGCGCGCGCGCGATGCTGGCACGTTGCTGCATGCCGCCTGACAGCTGCCAAGGGAACTTGCCGCCAAACCCTTTTAAGTCAACTAGTTCCAGAACCCTATCTACACGCTCATCTTGGTCGGCTTTAGAATAGCCCATGATCTCAAGCGGTAGTTTTACGTTTTTGGCAATCGTCCTCCAAGGATACAACCCGGCGGCTTGAAACACATAACCGTACGCTCTGTTTCGTCTGGCTTGATCCGGCGACATTCCGTTGACGGTCAAATTGCCTCCGGTTGGTGTTTCCAGTGCGGCTATGCATCGTAGAAAAGTCGTCTTCCCGCAACCCGATGGCCCTATAAAGCTGACGAACTCACCTTTGCTAATTTCCAGATTCACATCTTTTAATGCGTGAACCGGCCCGTCATTGGTTTGAAAGGTGAGATCCAGCTGTCTTGCCTCGACGACAGGCTGGGTAGTGCTTTCAGTATTCATTCCACCGCCCTGAAAAAATTCGATATTTAGCCGCCGGTGCGACGGCCTGGCTGCGTCATACACCCGTTGCCGGAATTCCGCTACGTTTGATCGGTTGAGGTGCTGTCAATTCTTTCCAGGTACTCAGCGCTTTGTTTACATGGCTGTTGGGTTCCCGCGCGACGAATTCTCCGTGACCTTCCTGTGTACGTATTTCCCCATCGTGAACAGCAATCTGACCTCGCGACAAAGTAAACCGAGGCAGTCCTTTGACTTCTTTGCCCTCAAAAACGTTGTAGTCAATCGCAGATTGCTGGTTTTTAGCGGAAATAGTTTTGGTTTTTTCAGGGTCCCAAACTACGATATCAGCGTCAGCACCGACGAGAATTGCGCCCTTTTTCGGATAACAATTCAATATCTTAGCGATGTTTGTCGAGCTAACCGCCACGAATTCGTGTGGCGTTAGTCGCCCTGTGTTAACGCCATGCGTCCATAACATAGGCATACGATCTTCCAAACCGCCAGTACCGTTGGGAATCTTTGTGAAGTCACCCACTCCGTAACGTTTCTGATCGGTTGTGAAAGCACAATGATCGGTGGCCACAACGCTGAGCGTTCCAGAATGAAGACCCGCCCACAAGCTGTCCTGATGCTGCTTGTTTCGGAACGGCGGGCTCATTACACGGCGGGCAGCATGATCCCAGTCGGGATGAAAATACTCACTTTCGTCCAATGTCAGATGCTGGATCAACGGTTCACCCCAAACACGCTTGCCCTGCATCTTGGCGCGTCGGATGGCCTCATGTGCTTCTTCGCAGGAAGTGTGGACGACATACAACGGCACACCCGCCATATCGGCAATCATAATGGCTCGGTTGGTCGCCTCTCCTTCGACCTGTGGTGGTCGCGAATAGGCATGTGCTTCTGGTCCCGTATTTCCTTCCGCCAGCAACTTTGCACTGAGTTCGGCGACAACATCCCCATTTTCCGCGTGGACCATGGCGATACCGCCTAATTCGGCCAGGCGCGTAAATGAGGCAAACAGCTCGTCATCGTTCACCATCAGAGCGCCTTTGTAAGCGAGGAAGTGTTTAAACGTATTTATTCCACGCTCTTCAACGACAGTCTTCATGTCATTGAAAACCTGTTCTCCCCACCATGTCACGGCCATATGAAAGGAATAGTCACAGTTTGCACGTGTTGATTTGTTGTCCCAGCGCTTCAAAGCGTCCAGCAGGCTTTCTCCCGGATTTGGCAACGCAAAATCAACAACCATCGTCGTACCACCAGCCAAGGCCGCGCGCGTTCCGCTCTCAAAATCATCGCTGGAATATGTGCCCATGAAGGGCATCTCAAGATGGGTGTGGGGGTCGATCCCGCCCGGCATGACATAACAACCGGTCGCGTCCAATTCTTTATCACCTTTCAAATCAGGGCCAATTTCGGTGATTACTCCGCCCTCGACCTTTACATCCGCCTTGTATGTCAGGTCGGCTGTCAGAACGGTTCCGTTTTTGATAACAGTGCTCATATTAATCTCCCTGCGCGGTTTGTCCCGCTTACTTTATCTGGCCAAAATATCTGGTACCTCACCTTAGGGGCGAGGGAACAGCGCCCTTTATTCCACGATTTCGGCTGTCTCGACGACCGCATGGAACAGAACATCCGCTCCTGCCGCGGCCCAATCTTTGCTGATTTCCTCGGCTTCGTTATGGCTTAGCCCATCAACACATGGGCACATGACCATTGCGGTAGGAGCCACGCGATTGATCCAACAAGCATCGTGGCCAGCACCAGAAATAATATCTGTGTGGGAATAGCCTAGCCGCTCGGACGCTCCACGAACCGCCGCAACGCAGTCTTCGTCGAATTTGACCGGATCGAATCCACCAACTTTCTCAAATTCGATCTCCAGCCCCATTTTATTTACTATTTCTTGTGCCGAAACCCGCAGGCGATTTTCCATGTCTTCAATGACTGATAATTCGGGCGAGCGAAAATCCACCGTAAATACGACTTTGCCCGGGATAACGTTTCGCGAGTTTGGGTAAACATCGATATGGCCCGCCGCACCAACAGCATGCGGTGCGTGCGACCACGCAATTTCATCCACCTTTTCCAAAATTCGGGCCATTGCCAAACCCGCATTTTTTCGCATCGGCATTGGTGTTGAACCGGTATGCGCGTCCTTGCCCGTCACGGTGATTTGCGTCCAGCTTAGTCCTTGCCCGTGCGTAACAACGCCAATGTCCTTTCCTTCGGCTTCAAGGATTGGTCCCTGTTCAATGTGTAGTTCAAAGAACGCATGCATCTTGCGCGCGCCCACTTCTTCGTCGCCGCGCCAACCAATGCGCTTCAGTTCATCGCCAAATTTCTTACCATCAGCATCTTCACGATCATAAGCCCAGTCCTGTGTATGCATTCCCGCAAATACGCCGGACGACAACATTGCAGGCGCATAACGCGTACCTTCTTCGTTAGTCCAGTTGGTGACGACAATCGGGTGCTTGGTCTTTATACCAAGATCATTGAGCGTTCGAACAATTTCCAAGCCGCCCAAAACACCAAGGACACCATCGTATTTTCCGCCGGTAGGCTGAGTATCCAGATGCGATCCCACATAGACTGGTAGCGCCTCAGGGTCACTGCCCTCTCGTCGCGCAAACATGTTGCCCATTTGGTCCAGCCCCATCGAACAGCCCGCGTCTTCGCACCAAGACTGAAACAACGCTCTTCCTTCTGCGTCCTCATCAGTCAAAGTTTGCCGGTTGTTTCCTCCCGCAACGCCTGGGCCGATCTTCGCCATCTCCATCAGGCTTTCCCAAAGCCTGTCGCCATTAATCCTGAGGTTCTGAGCCGGAGCTGACATGTTGTTTTCCCTGTTGCTTGCGATTTGGCTCGCTTTTAACGTCTTGATTTGACCATCTGGTCAAACTCACGCTATCACGGGTTCGACATCAGTCAAGAAATTGCATAGTGACGCAAGAGTTTTCGGCATATTTCTTGCTCGTCAGGTGAAAAAAGAGACGACCGGAGAACATGCCTAAAGACCGCGCCCCGACCCGCATTCAGAAAAAGAACCGCGCAGCGATTCTCGAGGCCGCGTTAAACGTGTTTTCAGCACATGGGTTTCGAGGCTCGACAGTTGATCAAATCGCATCCGAGGCAGGCCTGAGCAAACCGAACCTTTTGTACTATTTTCCCTCAAAAGAGGCGATTCATACGGCCCTGTTATCTGGTTTGCTTGAAACTTGGCTGGCGCCGCTAAACGACTTGGACGAAGAAGGAGATCCCCTGCAGGAAATCCTTTCCTATATTCATCGCAAGCTGCAGATGAGTCGCGAACTTCCCCGCGAAAGCCGCCTTTTCGCCAATGAACTGGTCCAAGGGGCACCACGAATTCACAACGCGCTTTCAAACGATCTAAAAGTACTGGTCGACAAAAAATCAGCGGTTTTATCCAAGTGGATGGATCAGGGAAAAATAGCTCGTGTTCATACCCATCACCTCATTTTTTCAATATGGGCACTAACCCAACACTACGCCGACTTCGACGTACAAGTGCGAGCGATTTTGGGGGAAGAAGACCCATTCGAAGGCGCAGAAAAGTTTATCGACACCCTATACCGTAAGTTGCTCACGCCATAGGCAGCGCAATGCCAATCTTACTTGCGCAGCACTCGGATATTTAGAGAACTTAAATTTGTCACGGTTGTAACGAAACCGCTGGGAATTTTTCTGCGATGTCTCCCCCTACTCGGCCGCTTTGACCATCGGGTTGTTCGGATGCGTCGTCCAATTCGCATAGCCTGGCTGCACTACGTCGCCGGTGCGCGGGTCGACCTCGCCTGCTGCCATCGGCACCATTGTGATACATCCTTCGACCGGACAAACGTCGACGCACAGGTTACAGGCCACACATTCTTCGTCTTTCACCTCGAACACCCGATCCGCGGATATCGAAATCGCCTGATGGCTGGTGTCTTCGCATGCGGCATAGCAACGGCCACACTTGATACACTGATCCTGATCAATCTTGGCTTTGGCAACATAGTTAAGGTTCAGGTATTGCCAATCGGTGACGTTCGGAACCGCTTGCCCAACAAAATCTGAAACCTGACTGTAGCCTTTCTTGTCCATCCACTCGGAAAGCCCAGCCGTAAGTTCGTCAATGATCTTAAAGCCGTATGTCATCGCTGCTGTGCAAACCTGAACGTTTCCGCAGCCCAATGATATGAATTCAGCCGCATCGCGCCATGTCGTAACACCGCCAATACCAGAAATCGGTAGACCACGAGTAGTTTCGTTGCGCGCTATTTCGGAGACCATAGACAAAGCAATCGGTTTCACCGCTGGTCCGCAATAACCCCCGTGACTGCCTTTGCCGTCAATCGATGGTTCAGGGCTAAAGGTGTCAAGGTCAACGCTGGTGATAGAGTTGATTGTGTTAATTAACGATACTGCGTCTGCGCCACCATTTTTAGCAGCTGCCGCGGGTTTTCGAATGTCCGTGATATTCGGCGTGAGTTTAACAATGACGGGACGGTCATAGTACTTCTTGCACCAGCGTGTGACCATCTCGATATATTCCGGAACTTGGCCAACGGCCGAACCCATGCCGCGCTCACTCATTCCGTGAGGACAACCAAAATTAAGTTCAATGCCGTCCGCTCCTGTTTCCGCGACGCGAGGAAGAATGGCTTTCCACGCTTCTTCCTCGCACGGAACCATAATCGAGGCGATGAGCGCGCGATCGGGGTAGTCTGCCTTGACCCGCGCCATTTCTTCCAAATTCACCTCAAGCGGACGGTCGGTGATCAGTTCAATGTTGTTTAAGCCGAGTAAACGGCGATCTGCGCCGTATATCGCTCCATAACGGGGGCCGTTAACATTTACGACCGGTGGCCCTTCTGAACCTAGCGTTTTCCATACAACGCCGCCCCATCCTGCCTCAAACGCCCGGCGAACGTTGTATTCCTTATCGGTCGGGGGCGCAGAGGCCAGCCAAAATGGGTTCGGACTGGAAATCCCCAGAAAATCTGTTGTCAGGTCTGCCATGGATCCTCCTCACCGGCTCAGCCAGTTTTCTTGAATATCATTTCCGTCGGGCGAATTCGCCCGGCCCTTAGATTTGCGAAATAGTTCTTGAACTTCTCGGGTGCGGTTTCACCCATCATCAGGTGGATGCCCATCGGGGCAGGCCCATCCTTCGCCGCCTTGGCGAATGCCTCTTCAAAAAAGGCCAAAGCAAATTCAGTACGGTCGTTCTCTGAAACCAGACTTAACCCCGAGTGTTCGGCCGATTTTTTGTAGAATTCCGGTTTGTCCACAAAAGACGTGTCCGGTTGCGTCGACCATGGCAAAGGAAAAGCCATAGGCTCGTCTACGTGTCCGCGCATAACGTCAAAAAGCGCAAAAGTGCCATCTTTAGCGAGTGCACGGGATACTTCCGAAAATATCCCCTGCTTGTCTTCAATATTCATTCCCACGTGCAACATAATCGCCAAGTCAAACCCGGCATCAGGTACAGGCATATCCAGCGCGCTGCCTTCTAGGAAACTGACCTTATCTGAAAGCCTTACAAGCTCGCTTAATGACTTTGCGGTTTCAACAAACTCGGGCGTCAAATCAAACCCGGTTACCTTCGCTCCAAACCGATCGGCAACGTAACGCGAGGTACCGCCTATGCCGCAGCCGATATCCAAAACTCTGGTTGCGGGCGTCAAAGAGAGTTGATTGAAAAGATGATCAGTCGCCGCGACGCCACCCGTGTGGAATTCGTCGCTGGCTTTCAAGTCAGCAGCAGTCGCAGAATCGGGATTTACTCCGCTGGCTTTCAACGCGTCGCGAACACGCGTGGTTAAAGCTCCGGTTGTGTAGTGACGTGCAACTGCGTCTTCTATGTCAGACATTGCAATTCCCCGATGACACTTATGCGGCCTTGGTGCCTGAACATATCACGAATTGAGCATTGCGTGGATGTCCAACGCGGCATCTCGCCCTTCGGCAACAGCGGTAACTGTTAAGTCGTCGCCTCCTGCAGCGCAGTCTCCGCCAGCCCAGACGCCCGGCATTGACGTACGTCCAGCGCCAGATACCGCTATCTTGTTGCCGTCCAGCGAAAGATCTTCAGGTGCGCCGTCTAGCGATTGGCCAATCGCTTTTAGAACCTGGTCCGCGGGAATCCGAATGGTTTCACCCGTACCTACTAATTGCCCATCCCGACTGGAAGTATATTCCAGTTCGATTTCGGCGGCGGCGCCGTTGCCGTGGATGGCAACAGGCTGAACATTAGCCATAATCCGGACGCCATGAGAGGCGGCCAAATCCTGTTCATAACGGCTCGCCCCCATTGCGTCGCGCCCACGCCGATATGCGATCGTTACATGCTCTGCTCCCAATAACTTGGATTTCACAGCAGCATCTACTGCGGTCATACCGCCACCAATAACAACAACATTTCTCCCGACCGGCAAATGCGCAAGATCAGCCGCCTGGCGAACATCCGAAATGAAGTCGACCGCGTGGCGAACGCCTTCTTTATCTGCACCAGAAGTACGAAGAGCGTTCACGCCAGTAAGACCAATGGACAAAAAAACCGCATCGTAGTTTTCAAGTAGCCCGTCCAGCGAGATTGTCTCGCCAAGCACAGAACCGGTTTCGATGGCAATTCCACCAATTTTCAATAGCCAGTCCACCTCGGCCTGAGCAAAGTTGTTTGTCGATTTGTAGGCCGCGATGCCGTATTCGTTCAAACCACCAGGTTTGGGCCGAGCCTCGTGTATCACCACATCGTGGCCAAACATCGCCAACCGATGTGCACAGGCAAGACCGGCCGGCCCTGCCCCGATCACTGCCACCGTCTTTCCTGTAGGTGTCGCGCGATCGAAAGGGTGTTTTCCTGTGACCATCACTTCGTCAGTTGCGTATCGCTGCAGACGTCCAATCTCGACCGGTTTACCTTCTGCTGCTTCGCGCACGCAGGCTTCTTCGCAGAGCGTTTCAGTGGGACACACGCGCGCGCACATTCCGCCGAGGATATTTTGCTCGAGGATCGTGCGCCCAGCGGATTGCGGCTGACCAGCCTGAATCTGGCGGATGAAAAGTGGAATGTCGATATCCGTCGGACAAGCTGTAACGCAAGGAGCGTCATAACAGAAATAGCATCTATCGGCCGCGACAGCCGCCTCATGCGGTGCAAGCGGCGGATGCAGATCTGAAAAATTCGAGGTCAGCTCATCGCTGGAAAGCCGCCCGGATACTATGCCGGGTGCCATCTGGCCCTGTGCCATCGCTCTACTCCCTGTAGATATGTTTGTTATGGACCTACATTGCCACAACCTCATTTTTTATCAAATGGTAAAATTTGCCAAATGGTCAAAAAAATGAAAATCTGGGCGCGACGACCCGAATTCGAAAGTAAAATGCCTGAAATTGCGGCGCTGGGGGCCTAGACCATGCCGCTCAAATGCCCTGACTTTATCCAAACACGCGCACCGACTTCGCCGGCAATGGCGCTGGATTGCGTCCCCGGCGGAAGTCTTAGCCAATCCCATTCTTGAAACTCTTCACCCTTTTCGGTGAACGAACCACTTAAAACAAAAACCTCGAGACCATTGCTTGAATTTAGTGGCATCGATTCTCCTGCAGACCAATCCTGAACCCGAACATCTTCGTATTCGTCTCGAAACAAGTTCACACTTCCCGCTCCGTTGATCGATCTGCGAACTTGGGTTCGGTCGTTCGGATCAAATTGATGCAGCTTGACCAAGATAGTCGCGCCTTCGCTGGCCGAAGGGGTGTGCGAAGACGTCGGCGGATTGCGCACATAGCTGCCAACCGGAAAATCCCCGGTTTCATCCTGAAAGACGCCATCAAGCACTAAATACTCTTCTCCACCGTCATGAGTGTGTGCTGCAAAGACGCTTCCGGGCGCAAAGCGTACGATCGTTGTGGCGCGTGCGACCTCTTCACCGATACGGTCCAGCATCTTACGTTCTACTCCCGCAGATGGGGACTTGACCCACTCAGTATCGTTGAAATGAACCGCTACACGTTTGCTGAAATCGGCATTGACCCTCATCGCTTCGCTCCTCGGTTGCAACTGAATTGTCAGATGGTTCAGCCGGATAAATTTTCAAACCTTCTGTCTCATCGGGTTTTGACGGCCCATCCCAGTTACTGTAAGCCCGAAAGAGCTGAGCCATAAACAGACCTACAACCAGAAAGCGAAAATATGCAGGCGAAGCGCCCGGAATTCAACGTTGTCGTTATCGGACAAAATAATCGCATTCAATTTGAAGCGGTACTGTTTGCTGCTTCGCTTCGACATTCGTCACCAAGATTTTCAGGACGCTTGATTGTAGCTGTTCCGCAGGAAGGACCCCTATGGAAAAACGATCCGAGTATTCAAAACCCGGATGTACTTAGGGCACTAGATCATTTTGGGGCAGAGATTTTGCCCTTCAACAACGAAGTTTTCGGTGAGAGTTATCCTCAAGGCAACAAGATTGAGGCATTACTGAGTTTACCGTCGGGTGAACCCTTCGTCTTCTTCGACAGCGACACACTGATAACCGGCGAATTGGCTGAGGTACCGTTTGACTTTGACCGCCCCAGCGCTTCGCGCAAAGTAGAAGGAACCTGGCCCAAGCCAACACTATATGGCCCGGATATAGGGGGTATATGGCGTGCATTGTACGATCGGTTTGGCTTGGATTTCGAAAGCTCCTTAGACACAAGCCAGCCGCAAGGCTATTGGCGGCGCTTTTTGTACTTCAATGCCGGTTATTTCTATTACAAATGCCCACGTCTGTTCGGTGAACGATTTCTGAACTTAGCACGGACGATTCGCGATGAAGACATTCCGGAATTGACCGGGCAGAAGCTGGATCCCTGGCTGGATCAGGCGGCATTGCCGCTTGTTATTCACTCCCTTGGTGGCAGCCGGGACAGTCTTCCCGATGGCCACCTGGATGGACCCGTCAGTTGCCACTACCGTTTATTCCCACTGCTGTACGCGCGTGAGAGCGATAATGTTATAGAAGTGCTCGAGAAAGCCAGCGCGCCGAACAAGGTCAAAAAAGTGCTCAAAACCTATGATCCAATTAAAAAACTGGTTTATCAGGGCAAGGGTAGAAAAATTCGCGAGATGTTTGATCGCGATAATCTGCCCCACCGCGAGCAAGTCATTCGCAAGACAATTAAGTCCAAGGGCTTATGGCAACGTTGAAGACAACGTTGTGTGCAAGTAGGCAATGTCCTAGAGATTTCAGCAACAAAGTTCCTAACAGGAGAATTCGATATGTCTGACGGCCCTCAATACGGCTTTGACACGCTGCAGATTCACGCAGGAGCCCGCCCCGACCCTGCAACCGGAGCGCGCCAGACGCCCATCTATCAGACAACAGCCTATGTTTTTCGCGATGCAGAACACGCGGCGGCACTGTTCAATCTTCAAGAAGTTGGCTTTATCTATTCTCGGCTGACTAACCCCACTGTCGCAGTTCTTCAGGAACGTATCGCCACGCTTGAAGGCGGCGTTGGCGCGGTTTGCTGTTCCTCGGGTCACGCAGCGCAGATCATGGCGTTGTTCCCTCTGATGGGACCAGGTTGCAACGTTGTCGCTTCGACGCGCCTGTACGGCGGCACGGTCACCCAATTCAGCCAGACGATCAAACGTTTTGGCTGGACCGCCAAATTCGTTGATACCGACGATTTGGATGCTGTTAAAGCTGCCATAGACGAAAACACCCGCGCGGTATTCTGCGAATCCATCGCCAACCCTGGTGGCTATGTCACTGATATCCGCGCAATGGCCGATATCGCGGACGAGGCAGGCATTCCACTGATTGTGGACAACACCTCTGCCACACCATTCCTTTGTCGCCCAATCGAGCACGGTGCAACGCTGGTCGTTCATTCAACAACGAAATACCTTACCGGAAACGGGACCGTAACGGGTGGCTGCATTGTGGATTCCGGGAAATTCGATTGGTCTGCGAATGACAAGTTCCCGTCGCTCAGCGAACCAGAGCAAGCTTATCATGGGTTGAAGTTTCACGAGACCTTTGGGCCTTTAGCATTCACATTTCACGGCATCGCAATCGGTCTGCGGGATTTGGGCATGACGATGAACCCTCAGGCTGCCCACTACACGCTGATGGGGATCGAAACCCTAAGCCTACGGATGGAACGGCACGTCGAAAACGCTCAGAAAATCGCGACCTGGTTGGAATCAGATGACCGGGTTGAATACGTCACCTATGCCGGACTGCCGTCATCTCCTTACTATGACCGAGTCAAAAAACATTATCGTCGCGGCGCGGGTGCGCTGTTCACCTTTGCGGTCAAAGGCGGTTATGACTCCTGTGTTAAATTGGTGAACGCGCTGGAAATATTTAGCCACGTGGCGAACTTGGGCGATGCGCGCTCGCTGATCATACACTCAGCTTCGACCACGCACCGCCAGCTCACTGCGGAACAGCAAGAAGCCGCCGGCGCTGGCCCAGGTGTGGTGCGTGTATCCATTGGAATCGAGGACGCGGACGATTTGATTGCCGATCTAGACCAAGCGCTGTCAAAAGCGTGCGCCTAAGGTGATGACCGAGCACGACAAAAACGAACTGGGCCAACCAGTTGGCAAACCGGTTACGGGTATTTTTCCGCGACCAACGCCGCCATATTCGCCAATGAAAGGTCGTTCATGTTCCGTCGTGCCGTTAGACATAAATCTTCATGCGCCCGGTCTCTATCGGGCGTTTGCACACGACACAAATGGGCGAAACTGGACCTACCTGCCATATGGCCCCTTCACGACGGAGATTGAGTTCACCGACTGGGCCAGTGCGAATTGCATGGATACGGATCCGATGTTTCACACGATTCTTGACGAAGGTGAAAACCCGGTTGGGATGGCATCCTACCTCAGAGTCCAACCATCGGCGGGAGTTATTGAAGTGGGCCACATACATTTTTCGCCATTGCTGCAACGCAAGCCCCAATCGACCGAAACAATGTACCTGATGATGCGACGGGTATTCGACGAGCTTGGCTATCGCAGGTACGAATGGAAATGCGATGCCCTCAATGCACCGTCACGGCGCGCAGCGGAGCGTCTGGGCTTCACTTTCGAGGGAATCTTTCGCCAGGCAACGCATTATAAAGGGCGCAATCGTGATACAGCTTGGTATTCGATTCTGGACATTGAATGGCCTCGAGTTCGGGCGGCCTTTGAGAATTGGCTGGCGCCCGACAATTTTGACAACTCGGGCCAGCAGTTGAAACCACTGATGGCCCGCGCCTGAAGCTGATCTATTCAGCGATCTCAAATTCCATTGTCACGTTCACCGAAACAGAGACTTCGCCACCCGCCACTGGAACGGTTGCTGCATCCATCATGCTCATCTCTCGCATTTGTGCAACGGGACGCAAACCCATGGCGTGATCGCTGATCGATACAACCGAGCCTAGCGTGACCCCGGCCGCCTGCGCTAGCTGATTGGCCTTGGCAGTTGCGTCTGACACGGCTTTGGCCCGCGCATCTGCCTCCATCGGTTTTGGTTCCTGGATGCTGAAGCTAAGCCCACCAAAGTCGTTTGCGCCATCTTTTATGACTGCGTCCATGATCTCGCCCAGGCCATCAAGATCGCGCACACGGATCACAACACGATTCGAGGCTGTAAAACCAGTTATCTCTGGGCGCTCCCCGCTTTGGCCGTTCCGTCCGCTCCAGACCGGGTTCAGGGACAAATCACGGGTCTGTATGTCGCGGGCCTCGAGCCCCATTTCTTCCAGCCGATTTAAAATCTGCGTTACTGCCGCAGAGGTCGCCGCCATAGCGTTCGCGGCCTGTTCATCTTGGTTTGTCACGCCCAAAGTAATCGTGGCCATATCTGGTGCAGCAAGCACCGTTCCAGTGCCGTTGACAATAATGCGACGTTCTTCGGCGTAAGCTGGCATTGCCGCCACCGCAGCGGTCAATGCAGTTAGAAAAGCAAGCGTCTTCAAGGTTATCCCTCCTGTTGACTTGGATAACAAATGGGAATTCGCGGCAGCACACGGCAAGGGGGAATAACGGCTTTTTCTTTCCCTCGGCAGGTTCCTGCTCTAATCTCATGCGGTGGACGCCAAAGCGTTTGCATTGAAACAGTCACTTATGGTTCATCCGGATTATGAAACCTGCCTTTGCGCTGTCTTTTTCGGAACACGGAATTTCATTGCATCACCAATCGGATGACGAATGGTATTGCATTGGAACAGTGCCGTTGGATTCGCCTGACTTAAGCCAAAGGATACAGGCGCTACGGGAACAAGGATTCGCGCTGGCCAATCATTTGGGGTGCACTTTGGTGCTCCCGACTGATCAAGTTCGCTTTCTTTCTGTGGAAACGGACGGATTGGGTTCCAAAGCTGCAGAGCAAAAGATACAAACGACCCTTGCCGATGCGACGCCATATGACTTGTCCGAGTTGTCCTATGCCACGATCGAAAATGGCGAAGTAACTCAGGTCGCCGCAGTCGCGCGTCAGACACTGAACGAAGCCTATGAATTCGCAGTATCCCGTGGCTTTGTCCCTGAGTCGTTTTGCGTGGGTACGGCTAGTGAAGATGCATTCACGGGTCAGGCCTTCAAATGGGGCCTCGAAATGCGCGGCTCGTCTGACTCTTCGTCCGTAGAAGACTCTTGGGAAACCGTCGACGGTGTAGGAACAGATGCGCCAATCTTGCAGGATGAGCAAACAGTCGATACTGAGATCTCGGACCCAAAATCAGAATTGCCAGTTGATGATGAAATTCAAAATCTAACGACGGACTTCACTCGGCAAGCCACGGAAATTTTGGTTGAGGAAGATTTTCAGTCGACTGTCGAAGACACCGCAGATTCTGAGTTGGAAACACCAGCCGAGGACGACAATGTAGCGGCTACCGCAGAGCAAGTTGACCCGTTTGCGGGAACCGCTCTTTGGGACGAGACTCAATCTGCAATCGAGGAAACCAACGAACCGGAACCAGAGTTGACGGGTGAAATAACCGCGTCGAAACCAACTCCAACGGCGACCGAATCGGCGATGGAATCTTCGCCGAAGGAAATTGCCCCACCATCATTCGATACCGCTGCGGAAACGGAATCGGATGTTCAGGTCGAAGACAATTCTGAAACGGTAAACTCTGGCATCGTTCACCAAGTTCAGGAGACTTCTTTTGAAGACAATGAACGAAAACCATTTGCGGGCCATGACGAAAAGTCATTCGACGCATTAGCTGAGGACGGCAAAGAAACCGCCAACTCTGACGTTCTTGAAACACTGCCGGACCAACCGGATGCGAAGGTCGAAAAAACACCAATTCATGCGATTGCCGAGCCGGCAAGTCCGGCGGCCTTTCGATCTGCGCCACAGCCTGTTGGCAAATCAACCTCGGGAAGTTGGAGTTTAAGACAGTTAGCGATTCCTGCAATTGCCGCGTTAGTTTGCGTCGGAATGGCCGTTGGCGCTTGGTCAATCCTTGGCCCGGACCCCTCACCCAAGGAAACAGACACAGCGCAACAGCAGCTTGATGTTCAAGAATTAGATCAGACGCCTGAAGCGACACCCGAAGTTGCCGCAATCGTTCCAGAAAAGAGCCAACCAAATATTGAAGCGGAACCTCTGGCCGTTGCGCCTGATCCAGCGCCAGAGTCGAATGGCGAAGGCGAACTGTCCGCGACGGATGCAGCAATTCTTGAAGCATTGAAAATCGAACCTGAAATTGTCGAAGATATTGCCACAGGATCGGAACCCCGAAAGCTGTTCAAGGACTTCACCGGTTCAACACCTGCGATGCCTTCACAGTTGGCGCGACCTGTTCTGGACGAATTGGGCGACGTCTATCTGTCATCCATTGATCGTTCGGACCTTTCTCAGGATGCCATTGCTCTGCCCTCAGTCAACGGCCTTGATACCGACAAAGTGGTTCCATCAATAGCGCAGCCCCCAGATGCCGAAGAATCTTACGAACTAGACGAACGGGGATTAGTCACCGCCAGTCCCGAGGGTACACTTAATCCCGACGGGATAATGATCTATTTGGGTCAACCTTCGTCTGTTCCACCGGAGACACCAGCCCGCCCCGAAGGTGAACCGGCGGTCGACGAGATCGATGAACGTCTGGCCGGCTTTAAGCCTAAACTTCGGCCCGACAACTTGGTGGATCAGTTTGAACGGTCGCAATTGGGGGGAAGGTCGCGTGAAGAACTAGCGGTAGTGCGCCCCAAGTTGCGCCCCGAGTCTTTGGAAGTCGAACCGGAAATAGACTATACTCCGACTGCCTTGGCTGTGGTGCGTGTGCCGCGACCCAAATTGCGACCTACAAGAACCGCGCCCCAGGTGGCCAGCTCCCCTAACGCAGGAACTGCGACTTTAGGCTCCACCGCTAATGTCGCTGCCACGGACGCGGTTTCTGCAGATGATGAAGCTGGCTCGTTCCAACCAAGAACAGTTTCCCCTAAAATTCCAACCACAGCCTCTGTCGCACGACAGGCAACGATTGATAATGCGATTAACTTACGCAAACTAAACTTGATCGGCGTATACGGCACACCTGCAAACCGTCGCGCGCTCGTCCGGCTACCCAGTGGTCGATACAAAAAACTAAAGGTTGGTGATCGGATAGATGGCGGCAAGGTTGTCGCCATCGGCGACAGCGAATTGCGCTATCAAAAGCGCGGTCAGAATGTGACTTTGAAGATGCCTCGAGGGTGATGAAACCGGGCACAACAATACCTTTGCGCCGGCCATGAAGCAAATCGGACACGACATGATCTTCGCGCACATCCTAAACAACGTCCAAGAAATCTCAGCACGCGTGTTCACCTGTCTTGCCTGAGAGATACAATCAGCGCTTGATTTTCACCAGGATCGAGCCGCATCGCGTCTTAGCTAAGTCAATTGGATTTCGGTATTATGTGCGTCGAGTTGATCTTGTCATTGCGGCTAGCTTCCAAACCTAACCAAATAACCAGGCTTTGACGTAAACCCGCGCGAGTGATCGAAGTCGCGCGGGATAAAGGTCACAGAGCTGTTTTCAGCCAGCAGGGCAACGCGACCCTGAACACATAAAGGTTTACCAGTGGCGAATAGGCTATAGCAGAAGTGACAGTTTTAAGCCGCTGAAATCTCGCCTGATTCTATTTGCTCGCGTTCTATGGACTCGAACAGAGCTTTGAAATTTCCCTCGCCAAATCCGTCATCGCCCTTGCGTTGAATGAACTCGAAAAAGATCGGGCCGATCACCGTTTTTGAGAAAATCTGCAACAGAATCTTTGTCTCGCCACCGTCCAAAACACCTTCTCCGTCAATTAGGATTCCGTGCTTCTTCATGCGGTCTTTGGGCTCATCGTGGCCCGCCACCCTGTCGAATGACATGTCGTAGTACGCCTCGTTCGGCCCGGGCATGAATTTCAGACCCTTTTCGGCAATCGCATCAGTCGAGCTGTAAATGTCGTCACTACCCACAGCGATGTGCTGAATACCTTCGCCATTGTACTTTTTTAGGTATGAAACGATCTGCCCGGTTTCGCCGCGATCCTCGTTGATCGGAATACGGATTCGCCCACAAGGAGACGTCAGCGCACGGCTATACAGGCCAGTAAACTTTCCCTGAATGTCAAAAAACCGGATCTCACGGAAATTGAACAAATCACCGTAGAACTTAAACCACTTGTCCATATTTCCTTTGAATACGTTGTGGGTCAAATGATCGAGGTAATAGAACCCATCACCACGCGGTTTAGACGGCTTCAACCACTCAAATTCTTTATTGTAAGGCGATGTTTCGTAATATTGATCGATGAAATAAATCAACGACCCTCCAATTCCCTTAATCGCCGGAACATCCATGGTTTTGTCGGCTTCATCATAGGGTTCGGCCCCCTTGGAGATGGCGTGCTCATACGCTTTTTTCGCATCAACAACGCGCCAGCCCATCGCCGGCGCACATGGGCCATGCTCTGAAACGAACTTGGCGGCAAAGCTTTCGGAGTCCGCATTCAGAATATAAGTCACGTCGCCCTGTTGCCATAACTCAACTTTGGGCCTTTCACGGTGATAACCTACGTATTCAAATCCCATCTTCGCAAACAAATCCCTCAGCTCTTGAGGGTTTGGGTGAGCGAATTCCACAAACTCAAAACCATCGGTTCCGGCAGGGTTTTCTTTACTGATGACAGATTTCGGGGCGTTGTGTGGGAAAGGGCCCATGGAGCGACTCCGTTTAAACAGGAAATTCTTTGCTGATTCAAAAATACTCCTTAATCGATGCTGTTTCTGCGCATAGTTTTCGTGTAAACTAAGATCACGCGCGTAAAACCCGCACCAATTGGTCGAATAACGGAGAATGTGCGCACATGCTGGATGCAACGGACACGCGCCTATTGTCGGCTTTGCAAAAGGATGCTCATCTGACAGCCCATCAACTCGGTGAGATGTTGAATCTGTCTGCCAGCCAAGCCGGTCGCCGTCGTCAAAGGCTTGAAGCAGAAGGTTTCATCACAGGATATTCCGCTAGGCTGGACCCGGTTAAGCTGGGCCTTCAAGTCCAAGGTTTTATTCAAGTTCATCTGGGAACGCATGGACCCGAGCAATCAGCTAGTTTTGCCCGCATGGTCAATTCTCGTCCTGAGATCAGCAGCGCCTGGACGATGACTGGCGAAGCGGATTACCTACTGCATGTGTATTGCGACGACCTGTCCGCTCTCAACAGCTTGCTTCACGAGGTGATACTGCCGCATCCTGCTGTTGCAAGGGTTCAAAGCCAGATTGTTATGGACCAACTCAAACGCGACGCGCCACTACCGACATGACGGATCGGAAAGGAAATAGATGAACGAATTCCTCTACCAGGCTTCGATCTATCTTGCAGCGGCCGTGATTGCGGTGCCCCTTTCAGCTCGGCTGGGGTTGGGATCGGTGTTGGGCTATTTGGCAGCCGGAATTGCGATTGGACCCATTCTCGGTTTAGTTGGGGCCGAAACGGAGAACCTGCAGCATGTCGCCGAGTTCGGCGTCGTTATGATGCTTTTCCTCATTGGTTTGGAGCTGGAACCTCGCGCTCTTTGGGACATGCGCGACAAATTGCTTGGGCTTGGTGGGCTTCAAGTCGGTCTTTCGACGATCGCAATCGCTGCGGTTGCGTTTTACGCGGGTCACCCATGGTCGGTTTCGCTGGCAGTTGGACTGACTCTGTCACTATCATCTACGGCTATCGTGTTACAAACCCTGTCAGAAAAGGGATTAATGCAAACGAATGGCGGGCGCGCGACATTCTCTGTACTGCTGACGCAAGACATCGCGGTGATCCCTATTCTTGCGTTTCTCCCGCTATTAGCGTTACCGGCAATTGCGCACATAAATAATGACGGATCAATTGACCGGGGTGGCGATGCGGCCCATGGGGCGGATGCGCACCACGCACTTTCGCTGGTAGACGGCCTGCCGGGTTGGGCAGTCACTTTGGTCACGATCGCGGCAATCGCCTTTGTCGTGCTCGCCGGAGTTTACTTAACTCGTCCGTTTTTCCGCTTTATCCACACTACCCGTTTGCGCGAAATGTATACAGCGCTTGCCCTTATGATTGTTGTCGGAATTTCTTTCCTGATGACTCTGGTCGGGCTATCCCCTGCGCTTGGAGCATTTCTGGCTGGTGTTGTTCTTGCTAGCTCCGAATTTCGGCACGAGATGGAGAGCGACCTTGAACCATTCAAGGGTCTTTTTCTTGGTTTATTTTTTATCACGGTCGGCGCGGGAATCGATTTGGGTTATTTCTTTAACGATCCGTTCGACCTGATTGGACTGGCGTTGTTGGTGATCCTTGCAAAAGGGATAATCTTGTTTGTCGTGGGCAAGGCCTTCAAACTGCGCGGACGGGACCACTGGCTGTTCACGCTGGGTCTTGCTCAGGCAGGCGAATTTGGTTTTGTCCTGCTCGCATTTTCGACTCAGCAGAATGTGATCCCGCCAAATTTGTCGCAAAAGCTGCTTATGATCATCGCGCTAACAATGCTGATTACACCGCTTTTGTTCATTCTTTATGACCAGATTACACGCTATACGACCGACGGCAGCCCCAAGGTGGAGCCTGACGAAATCGACGAAAAAGGTCCGGTGATTATTGCAGGCATCGGCCGTTTTGGCCAAATCGTTAACAGGCTTGTGCAAGCTAGCGGGTTCAAGACCGTTGTATTGGATCACGATATCGAAACTATTCAGCTCATGCGACGCTTTGGCGT
Source organism: Ruegeria sp. BHSA163 (assembly GCF_059613365.1). Taxonomy (NCBI): domain Bacteria; kingdom Pseudomonadati; phylum Pseudomonadota; class Alphaproteobacteria; order Rhodobacterales; family Roseobacteraceae; genus Ruegeria; species Ruegeria sp. BHSA163. The sequence goes on along the minus strand of NZ_JBXWSJ010000024.1, from coordinate 7,664 downwards.
TAAAGGCTTTTTAGGTGACCCCACTCGCCCCGAGCTATTGCGGGCTGCCGGAATCGAAAAGGCATCCGTACTGGTTGCCGCAATGGATGACCGCAAGCAAGTCACACGTCTCGTCGGGTATGCGCGGCGCCAGCGCCCCGATCTGCACATAATAGCCCGGGCTCGCGACCGCACACATGTCTATGAATTGTACCAGGCCGGCGCGAATGACATCGTTCGTGAGATGTTTGATGGTTCACTCCGCGCGGGTCGCTACGTGTTGGAAAATGTAGGCCTCAGCGAATACGAGGCGGCCCAAGCAGAACAGACGTTTTACCACCACGACCGCACTTCGGTACGCGAACTGGCTGAACTTTGGATACCCGGGATGCCGACAGCTGATAACAAAAAATATATTGACCGGGCCCAAGAGCTTGAAAAAGACCTTGAAACCGCGCTGTTGGAATTAGCTGAAGAGCACACGAGAGAGTCTGCCTGACCCAAGCGACGAGGCGTGGGTCAAACCAGGATATCAGCCGTCTGATACGCCTGCCTCGGCAAAAGTTGCCATTCCCGAGTGACAGGCAACGGCACATTTCAGAATATTGATTGCCAGCGCACCGCCGGAACCCTCACCTAGCCTCAGACCAAGGCTCAATAATGGGTCCTTTCCAAGTCTTTCAAGTAACTTTTTGTGCGCACCTTCTGCACTCTGATGACCGGCGACAGTATGATCCAAAGCCGAAGGAGAAATCTGAGCAAGACAGGCCGCGGCCGCGGTACAGATAAACCCATCTAGAGCCACCGGAATTCGCAAAACACGCGCCGCAGCTATCGCCCCTGCCATAGCAGCGATCTCTCGCCCTCCGAGACACCGAAGGATATCCAGCCCATCTACAGCCATATTGTGCAGAGCCACGCCCTCAGCTACGACCCGGGTTTTGTTAGCAAGTCCCGCATCGTCGACCCCAGTACCTCGCCCAGTCCAGTCCGCTGCTTCACCGCCATAAAGCGCGTGCGCGATGGCAGCTGCTGGCGTCGTATTTCCAATCCCCATTTCGCCAACGACCAGTAGGTCGGACTGCGGATCGACTGCTTCCCAACCTGTGCGCAATGCCGCTAAAAATTCGTCCTCGCTCATTGCCGGACCCTGTGTGAAATCTTTGGTCGGTCGATCCAGTTCCAGTGCGTGAACGTCCATCTTGGCACCTGCTGCTTTGGCCAACTGATTGATTGCGGCGCCACCGTGCTCGAAGTTCATGACCATCTGAACGGTCACTTCTGGTGGAAATGCCGAAACACCCTGTGCCGTTACCCCGTGATTACCGGCAAAGACGATAACCTGAGGCGAAGAAATTTGTGGCGCGGCATCACCTCGCCAACTGGCGTACCAGATTGCTAAATCCTCTAGCCGCCCCAATGCTCCGGGTGGTTTGGTCAATTGTCCGTTTCGGTCTTGTGCGGCTTTGCTCGCGTCAGTATCCGCTCCGGGTGCACGGATCAGAGTATCGCGCAAGCTGTTCAGGTTGTTGAGTTCAGGCAGCATTCAAAGCCTCGTTGCATCAGAGTCGTCATGCGTGTTTAACCAATGCTGGCAAAGCAACAAGACCCGGAAAGGCCCGGCAGTGCACAAAAACGACACCTCTGCAATTTCTGCGTGGGATATTGCTCTGACTTTGGTCCTATTGACGCGCTTGCCTGTCCCAAAATTGCAGGATCAACTTTTTGCTAGGCAAGCCAAGGCTGTATGGGCGTTTCCGCTGGCGGGGCTGATAGTGGGAGCGTTGGCCTGCGCAGTGGGATGGGTCGCTTTGCAGATTGGCCTGTCACCGTTGATAAGTGCCACGCTCTGTGTAGCGGCAATGATCACCGTCACCGGCGCGATGCATGAAGATGGGTTAGCCGATACGATCGACGGGCTTTGGGGTGGCTACACGGTCGATCGGCGTCTCGAAATCATGAAGGACAGTCACATTGGCACCTACGGGGTCCTAGGTCTGATTTTTTCGCAGCTTTTGAGGGTTCTCGCGATTGGGATTTTGCTAGAAGCGGATTGGTTGAGTGGTGTGCTGGTCGCAAGCCTGTTCTCTAGGGCTATGATGCCTTGTGTGATGAGAATTCTGCCAAATGCCCGTAAAACGGGCCTCAGCCGATCTGTCGGCAGCCCTCCATCTTCCAGCGTTTTGATTGGTCTCGGGATTGCCCTGACGTTTTCCCTACTCACTTTGGGAAGCAGTGCAACTATTCCAATGCTTTGTGCGGTTGGAACGTCAGCAGTCGTGGCCGCTACTGCCAAGGCACGTATCAAAGGTCAAACTGGGGACATTTTGGGCGCGGTTCAATCTGTGTCCGAAATCGCCATATTGTTAGCGCTGGCCGCGATGATCTAGGCCGCGCCACCCGTTTTAATCCGAACGGTTTCACCGCAGTGCTTGCAGTGAACGGCGTCAGGGTCATGCCGGTACAGGCCGCAGCTGGGGCACTTATGCCGCACCTTCTGCGGCATGAAAATTGCTTGCGCCAGCCTCACGAACAAGGCCACACCGACCACCATTATGAAAACGGAAAACAGCTTACCTGCGGGGGTCGATAGCGTGACGTCTCCAAACCCCGTGGTCGTCAGGGTCGCCATCGTAAAATACAGCGCATCGATATACGGCGTTTGACTTGTATCAGGGATAAAAAACACGAGCACAGCGGTTGAGGTCGCAAAGACAAAGACCATAAGGTTGACAGCCGCAATAACTGCATCCTCGTGCGTGCGGAAAAAAGTGCTATCCCGACGCAAGTCTCGCAAAAGCTGGTAAGAGTGAATCAAGCGAAGGGCGCGAAGAATACGCAAAAATGCGAGGTTTCCGGTTAGGAACGGATCCAGCATCAGCGAAACAATTACAATCAAATCCGCCAACGTGTAGATTTTTGTCATGAGCTTCCAGCGGTCTTTGGCTATCCAAAGACGGGCAAGGAAATCCAGAAGAATGACGATACCAATAATCCGGCTTGCAGTGGTCAGACCAAGGCCATGTGGAACATCTGCAGTCGATACAAAAAAGACGATCGAGGCTAAATCAAAAACGATCAGGAAATAACGAAACCAGACGGAAACCGGTCCTCTTCCGATATACAGCGCTTTGATCGTCTTTTTCATTCGGTCCAAAATCCCGTCTCTTTGACGAAAAGCTAACCATAAAGCGTTGACAGACCAAGCGACTGAAAACAAAAAAGCCGCCCTGAAACAGGACGGCTATTTTTTTAAGTGGTTTGAATCAGGCCGCGCGGGACATAAGAACTTCGTCTACTTGCTTGGCCGCAGACATCTCATCCGCGCCAGATACCGCCGCGACTTCACGCGTTAGCCGCTCTAATGCAGCTTCATATAGCTGACGTTCAGAGTAACTTTGCTCACGCTGATCATCGGTGCGATGTAGGTCACGAACCACCTCGGCAATCGAGATCAGGTCGCCCGAATTGATCTTTTGTTCGTATTCCTGAGCCCGGCGTGACCACATGGCCCTTTTAACTTTGGCTTTGCCTTTCAAAGTTTTCATTGCCTGACTAATCACATCCGGCGAGCTGAGCGAACGAAGACCCGACTCTGTCACTTTGTTTGTCGGCACACGAAGCGTCATCTTATCTTTCTCAAAAGAGATAACAAACAACTCGAGCGTAAAGCCGGCGACATCTTGTTCTTCGATCGAAATGATCTGACCCACGCCATGGGCGGGGTAGACAACATAGTCATTCGGACGGAACTCAAGTTTTTTTGACTTAGACATGCGCGTTTTTCCTTGTTTGCGATCGGGACACAAACCAAAAAATAGCCACAGTCGGGGCGCGATTAGGCCCCGGCAAACGGCTATTGTTTCACTGATTCAGAACTCCAAAGCGAGCATACTTTCGGAGCACATCCCAATCTCTGTCATCATTTGATCAGATTATATCACAAAAATGCGACACCCAAAAGACCAATAGCCAGCGGCGCCGATTTTTCGCTTATAAAGCAGATTGGTAACTTGGCTTTAGGTTAAACTTCGCTGCCGCATACTGGCGAATCAGTCAGCCGCCTTCACCCGGTGCTTCGGAGAAATATTTCTCCATCTTACCCTCTTCGCCGTCGCGCTCTTCCGCATCGGGCAACGGGTCTTTCTTTGTAACGATGACCGGCCATTGTTCCGAAAATTTCCGATTGAACTCGACCCACTGCTCCATCCCCGGCTCAGTGTCAGGGCGGATCGCGTCGGCGGGGCATTCCGGTTCGCAGACGCCACAATCGATGCACTCGTCCGGGTGAATAACTAATGCGTTCTCGCCTTCGTAAAAACAGTCCACCGGGCAAACCTCGACACAGTCGGTGTATTTACAGGCTATGCAGTTTTCAGTGACGACGTATGTCATGGCTGGAATTCCCGTTTGCGGTTTGGGCGACTAGCTAATTCAGTCTGCCGTTGTCTTCAAGATATGATCAACCTTACAGACGTCGAGAAAGATCAATCACCCGCCGTTCCTTCTTGGTTGGACGACCTTTTCCTTCAAACCTCGGATTTTTGAGCTTCTTGTCCTGTTTTTCAGTTAGATCGGAGTACAGTGTTTGCGCCTCAGGGGCCGGACCCCGCCTTTCGCCCAGCGCCTCAATACGCACAACACGAACCATACTACTTTGTGAAAATGTCAAAACGTCGCCGGGTGCAACAGCAAAAGCCGGCTTTACAACCTTATTTCCATTGACCCGAACCTGGCCGCCGCTGACCTGTTTGGCAGCCAAGCTACGAGTTTTGAAAAACCGCGCTTGCCACAGCCATTTATCAATCCGCAGTTTGGCCACATGCTCGGCCATCGGTAGCTAGTTACCGTCTTTCAAACCCATCAGCGCTGCTGCAAAGGGGTTATCCGGATCAATAGCCTTTTCCTTTTTTGGTGGTCGGGAGGAGAAAGTTTTAGCGCCTTGGGGCTTACCACCCTTCTTGCCTTGAGGTTTGCCTCGGCCTTCCTGCGGTTTGCCGCGCGATTTTCCTTTGCCCTGCCCCTGCCGCTGATCACGGCGAGGAGCACGGTTGTTCGCTTGGCGTTGACGACCCCAAGTGAACGTAAAGAAAACTTCGACATCGGGTTCGTCCGTTGCGGGTTCCGTTGCCTGCTTGGTATCCGTCATTTCCGTTGAAGCTTCAGTGCTCTCAATGGTTTCGGATGGCGTTTCGTCAGGCTCGATGGGTTCCTGCGAAACTGACTCGGGCGAAGGCACTTCTTCGACACCTAGATCCTCTGGTGTTGCAGACGCAGAAACCTCAACTTCGACTGGCCTGATCTTTTCGCGTTCGCCACGTTCTGCTTTGTAACCAAGGCCCTGCATCAAATCAGCGAACTGTTCCAGAGTCATTCCAGTGATTGACAGCATGTCTGGCTTTGCTTCGAACCCACCACGGCTGTCCTCAGAGCGCAGCATATCCGCCAAACGCTCCAGCATGTCGATGCGGATAGAACGATCCCCTGCATTTCTGTAACCGCACATAGTTGCGTAACCTTCGGGCGCGTCCTTCGCGACCGGAACAGTCACCAGACCTGGTGGAGGTGCTTCTGGGAACTCTTGCAGCCCGCTAGACAGCGCCCAAAGAACCAGACGCAGGCGTGTTGGCGCAGGTTTTAGCAGCAAAGGCATGAAAATTGTGAACTGCCCAAAGCGGATACCGTGCTTGCGTAGCGCCCCCCTCGCGTCTTGATCCAGATCTTTGACTTCTTGTGCGACACCCGCGCGAGGCAAAACGCCCATCGCTTCTACAATGCGAAAGGCGAAACCTTTGGCTAGGCCAGTCAACTCTTCGTCACGTGACAGGTTCAAAAGCGGTTCGAAAAGCGCCGCTACTTTTCGGTCGATAAAGTGCTGCAAACGTCGCTGAACTTTCTGCTGAACATCCGGTCCGGCGGCCTCATCTACAAATACTTCAACGATTGGTTTTAGTGGCTCGGCACCTGCAACCAATTTGCCAACGGCATATTCGCCCCACATCAGGCCGCCCTGATCAGTAAAATCAATCTCGGTATCGGGTGCATTGTAGAAGCGATCAGCACGTAAATGGAATTGCGGCGCCAGAGCTTGCAAAGAGGCTGATTTCAGTGCTTTCGCCTCGGTTCCTTGAGCGCTTTTGTCCGGAATAAACCGGAAGCCTTCCAAACGACCTACGAATTCGCCTTCGACGGTCACTTCACCGTTGTCATTTACTTCGGCCAAAAGGGCCTCCTTCTGCTTGAGCCGGCGCAACAAAACAGAAGTGCGCCGGTCCACAAATCTCTGAGTCAAACGATCATGGAGAGCGTCCGACAGCCTGTCTTCTACAGTGCGCGTTTCCTCGCGCCAATGCGATTCGTCACGCACCCAACCGTTTCGTTGCGCAACATATGTCCAGGTGCGAATATATGCCAACCTTTTGGATAAAGCATCAATGTCACCACCCGGTTGATCAATACGTCGAACCTGCCGGGCCAGAAAGTCATCCGGAATACTGCCGCGTTCGTGCAAATGGCTATAGATAACTTCAAGCAGGCTGGCATGTTCCGCATGGCTGATGCCCCGAAAGTCGGGGATTCGGCACACGTCCCACAACAATTTGACTGATGCTCCATCACTTGCCCGGGCCAACACCTCAGTGACCTGCGACAGCGACTTAAGCACATTCAGATCGTCGGCGGGTCGCGCTTTGGTCAGGTGCTCGCCACTTGGATTGACTTCCAGCGAGTCTATCAGCGAACCGACTGAGCCAAAACGCAAAGCTGCGTTCCGCCAGTTCAACTTTTTCATCGGTGTAAAACGGCTGTCCATGATCGCCTGCGCGACACCGTCTTCCAGCGCAGGTGCCTCTCCTGTCACACCAAACGTTCCATCGGACATTCCACGTCCAGCGCGGCCAGCAATCTGTGCAAGCTCATTCGGGGCCAAAGGTCGCATGCGTTGACCGTCAAATTTGGTCAAAGATGAGAACGCCACATGGTTCACATCCAGATTCAAGCCCATTCCAATAGCGTCGGTCGCTACCAAGTAATCAACTTCGCCGTTCTGATAGAGTTCAACCTGTGCGTTTCGCGTACGGGGGCTGAGCGCACCCATAACAACAGCAGCTCCGCCCTTTTGGCGACGCAACAATTCCGCGATGGCATAGACGTTTTCCACTGAGAACCCGACAATCGCGCTGCGCGGAGGTAACCGACTGATTTTCTTTGACCCGGAATAGACAAGTTGCGACATCCGCTCGCGCCGAACAAATTGCGCCTCTGGCACCAATGACGCTATTGGGCCGCGCATCGTGTCAGACCCTAGGAAAAGCGTCTCGTTCGTACCCCGAGACCTCAGTAGGCGGTCGGTAAAAACATGACCGCGTTCCGGGTCAGCGCAAAGCTGAATTTCGTCGATTGCCACAAAATCCGCACCCATCCCCTCCGGCATAGCTTCAACAGTGCAGACCCAATATTGCGCACGCGGTGGTACAATACGTTCTTCTCCGGTGACTAAAGCCACGACAGAGGGACCGCGAACGGCGACAATCTTATCGTAAATTTCGCGTGCAAGCAGACGCAAAGGCAGACCAATCACACCGGTCCGGTGCCCCAGCATACGTTCGATCGCATAATGAGTTTTGCCTGTGTTCGTCGGGCCAAGAACTGCCACGATTCGGGATGACCCGCTCACCTTTGCCCCC